>NZ_JBHWBP010000097.1:0-23617 GCF_042735575.1 Streptomyces sp. NPDC059564
GGTGGGTTTTTTTTTTTTTATAATCGACCGCGACCAGCCCCTCGGCCTGGTGGGCCCCCTCCACCCCCCGCCCCCACCACCACACCGCCGCGCACTCGTCGACGCATGTGCTGCCCCCGGGCCTTCCGCCGTACCCCGATTCCTTTGAATCGCCCACGCCGAGGAACACCGGAGCTCCACATAATTGAGACTCCGTTGAGGTTTCTCGCCGAGTCTCTCCACCCCTGGGTCCCGTACCGAAATTCGGGCGCCCAGAATTCTCTACACCAACCCCCGAAATCACAAAGAGGAAGCAAAGGAGGGGTGGGCGGAAGCGGGGTTCGGGGAATTGAATACGCAACTACCTGTAGGTTATGTCCGTATTGTCGCATCTGGCGTGCCGCTTGAGGCCTGAAACCCGTCGAGACGTGTCCGATCTGCCCATATTTTTACGCATTCGGGGACGCATCTCGAGGCCCTCAGGCCTCAATTGACATGCCAGACAGGTGTTCGTAACGTTGGGATCACGCCAGGCGGTGACCAGCGGCTCAGGCGGATTGACTGCGGCTGAACAAGCGCCGCAGGGTTCAAACAACTACGGGGGTAGTTCTGTGCACGGCGGAGATTCGGGCGGTTACGGCGGGGACAGTGGATCTGCGGGCGCTACAGCCAGCGGTGGGTCCCGGGGTGACGGCCGCAAGACTTACAAGGACGACCTGCGGGAGTGGGCTCCTATTTTCGGCATCACGGCGGCGGTCATTGTGATCGGCCTGCTTGTTGTCGCCCTTTTCTGACGGGCTTTCCCGGCTTCCGCCACATCTGCGTCTCTGCGCACCGGCGGTACTCACTTCTGCGCGCCTGCCCGTTCGGCTCGTTCCGGATGTCGACGAGATGTCGTCACGCCGCTCCAACGATGCCGTAAAGCACCGGCGCCGAACTCTGAGTCTTCCTCGTGCGTGCCGACGTTTGCCGCGACTTCGGGCAAGACGTGTATCCGTCTGCCCGGCGAATCGCCACTTTCAGTCTTTCCCACCCTTTCTCAGTGGTGCGGATTCATTTCTCCACGCCCGGTTCTGTGGCGCACTTCCGTGCACCCTCTCCTCGGCATGGGTGAATTCCGGCGCTTTATGTGCCGATGGAATGGAGGTGAGAAAGCCATGGAGAACAACAACGTGGATGTCCCGGTTCAGCTCGAGGACATCGCCATCGAAGAACTCGCGGACACGGCCGGTGCGGGCACCGCGTTCTGTGTCGGGTCGGCTGGTTGCCCCAGCTCGGCCGGGACTGCGTCCAGCTTCGGCTAGAGGCTGCTTTCTGCCTCCGCCACACATTTCGAGAGGAGGTGAAAATTATGGAGAACATGCAGAACATGGAGATCGTCGAGGAGTTCGACGACATCGCCATCGAGGAGCTCGGTGACATGGCCGGCGCCGGTGGCACGACCAACACCGGTGGCACCTTCGGTTCGACCACCTGCCCCGCCTGCATCGGTACCGCGTTCAGCTGGAGCTGACGCGCACCCGCAAGGGCCCTGTGTGCACCCCCTGTTGACGAGAGGAGGTGAACAGTGAACGACACCATCGCGGAAATGGACCTCGACCTCTTCGAGGACGTGGCCATCGAGGAGCTGTCCGACGCCAGCGGCGCGGGCTGGTGCCTCGGCTCGGCCGGCACCTTCGGTTGCCCGAGCTCGGCCGGCTCGTACGGCACCACGACATCGCACTGACGTTTCGACTCGCGCAGGAGAACACATGAACAACGATGGAATCCTCGCAGCCGAGCTGTCGGTCGATCACACCGAGGACATCAGCATCGAGGACCTGACCGACGCCACGGGCGGCAGCTTCTGCCTCGGCACGGTCGGTTGCGCGGGCTGCCCCTCCTCGGCCGGCTCTGTCGGTACCGCCAGCTCTCACTGAGCCGCGAGGCCGCGGGCCCGGCATCGCCGGAGACGGACGTCGGACGAGGTTCATGCAGAGAACCTCGTCCGGCGGGTCGACGGCGACGCCGGGTGCCGTTTCCGGCACTTCCCAGTATGACGGAATCCGGCTTTCTCGGCCGGACCGAAGGTCAGGAAGGAGGTGAACGACATGAACTCTCTCGACACCATGCACACCGAGATCGACGCCACCGGCAACGCCCTGGCGGAGGACATCGCGATCGAGGAGCTGACCGAGGCGGGTGGCACCAACTGCTTCGGCACCCTCGGATCCATGGGCTGCCCGACCTGCTTCGGCACGTACGGCTGCGCCACCTGATGCACCGTCATCAATGTGGCTGAGTAACGCCTTGGGTGCTGCGCCCTGCCGCTGGATCACCTTCCAACGGGTGACGGGGCGCAGCACCCTTCCGCTTTTATTACGGCATGAAAGTGCCAGGCCGTTAAGGAATGTGGGAGTGTCAACGACTGAGAGCGCGCGGCGAGTGTGGCGCTGGTTCGCCATGCAGGAGGACTCCGCCGCCGACAACACCGATCTCTTCGCGCAGCTGGTCGCAGAGTCGCCCGTTGTTCACTTTCCCGGGCTGTGGGTCGTCTCGCGTCACGACCTGGTGGCGAAGTTCAGCAATCATCCCGGGCTCACCATGGTCAGCCCCGAATTCCCGGCGGACATGCGGGAAGAGAACCCGGACTTCACGGAGTTCTTCTCGAATTCGATGTCCGTGCGGGCTCCGGAGGATCACCGCAGGCTTCGCGGCGTACTCGCCCGGGAGTTCACAGGACGGTCGGTCGAGCGTCTGCGCGAGAAGATCTCGCACATCATCGACACCCTCCTGGCCGGCCCCACGGCCGAGGGTGGATTCGACTTCGTGTCCCGCATGGCGGTCCCCCTCCCCTCTCTGGTCACGGCGGCGCTCCTCGACCTGCCGGAGGAAGACTGGGGTCAGGTGACGACATGGTCGCGGGGCATGCTGGCCCAGCTGGGCAAGAGCTTTCCCGGTGCCCAACCGACGACAGAACCCATTTCCGTCGAGGGATTTCAGAAGTTGCGGTCCTACGTCGAATCGGTGGTCCGTGAACGGGACACACCGAACGGCACCGACGTCATATCCCGCCTGAACGCGTCGCGTCGCAGCGGGCAGCTGAGCCACGACGAGGTCGTCAATATGGTTCTCCTGCTCTTCATGACCGGGGTCGACACGGTAACCAGCGGCCTGACCAATGCCCTCCTCTGCCTGCTCACCCGGCCGGCGGAATGGCAGCGGGTCGTCGAAGACCCTGAAAAGTGGGCTGCCCCAGCCTTTGCAGAATCGATCCGCCTTCTCGCGCCGGTCACTTTTGGGGCACGCGTTGCCGCCGAGGACCTCTCGATCGGGAATATCGTCATACGCAAGGGGGAGATCGTTCTGCTCGCTTTCGCCGCCGCCAATCTCGACCCCCGCCGTTTCGAGGCACCGCTGGAGTTCCGCTGGGACCGTACCCAGAACGCAAGCATGTCGTTCGGCCACGGCGCCTATTTCTGCCTCGGTGCCGGGCTGGGGTCCCTCCAGTCCGAGCTGCTGCTCGCCCGGCTGGCCCAGGACGGCATCGCGCTATCGCAACCCGCGGACTCCCTTCCCTGGCGCAGTGAGCTGACCTTCAACAGCCCCGCCGTCCTCCCCGTGCGGCTGGGAACGGGGCTGGAGGTATGAGGATGCCGGCGCCTCTCCTTCGGCGGGCGGTCGCCCGGCCGGTCAGGACCCGGCACGTGCGCCAGGTCGAAGAGGCCGACTGCGGAGCCTCCTGTCTGTCGGTCGTCCTGGCCTGGTTCGGACGGCACGCGTCGTGGGGCGAGTTGCAGCAGGTGTGCGGGGGCGGACGCGACGGTGTGACCGCCGCGACGCTCATCCGCGCCGCCGCCCACTACGGACTGGCGGGAAGCGGCAAGCGGATCCGGCTGTCCGGTGACGACCAGACCGACACGAGGTCCATGCGTGCCCTGGCGGCCCCCGCGATCCTCTTCGTCGGCGGCAGCCACTTCGTGGTCCTGGACCACGTCTCCGAGCGGGGCACCGTCAGCCTCAACGATCCGGCGATCGGCCACCGCCTCATGCCGATGGCGGAGTTCCGTGCCTTCTTCAGCGGCATCGCCCTCGTCTTCACACCCACAGAGAATTTCCACCCGGCCGGGGTGCCGCACCGGTTGCGCGGCGACCTGCTGTCCTGGGCGCGGCCCCGCCGTGGTCTGCTGGCCGGGTCGGTGCTGGCCGGCACGTCGGCCGCCCTGGTGGCCGTGGCCACCGCACTGCTCATGCGGGCCTTCGTCACCGCGACGGCCCGGCCCGGCTCGTCCGGAGCCCCCGGAGCCGACGTCTTGTTGTGGGCCCTCGCCGGTGCCGTGGTCGCCGCGTTCACCGCGACGTGGATACAGACCCGACTGCAGTCGGCACTGCTGCGCGGCCTCTCCGTGGACCACTCCCGCTTCTTCGTACGGACCTTGCTCGATCTGCCCGCCTCCTTCTTCCAGCGCCGGTTCACGGGCGGTGTCGCGGCCCGGGTCCAGATCGCCGACACCATCGCCAACCAGCTCGCCGGCACCGTCGTACCGGTCTTCGTCGGCGGCGTGAGCATGACGGTCGTGCTGGGGGTGCTGGCCTGGTTCGCTCCGGGTATCGCAGCGCTCATGCTCTGCGGTGTCGGCTGCTCGGCCGCGATCCTGCGCAGGGCCTCCACCGGTGAGGCCTCCCGGCAGGGCCGGCTGCTGGCCGAACAGGCCTCCCGCGACGGGGAGATGATCAGCGGGCTGAACATGCTCGAGACGTTGAAGGCGGAAGCCGCCACCACCGTGCTGCTCGATCGCTGGGAGCAGTCCCACGCCCGGAGCCTCGCCGTGGCGCACCGGTCCACGAGGTCGGCCCAGCGGACGCTGGCCACGGCCGGTGTCCTCGACTCCCTCGTCTCCGTCGCCGCGGTGCTCTGGGCGGCGGCCGACGTCAGGCGTGGCGCCATGGCGCTGCCCGATCTGATGTCCGTCATCACCCTGGTCGGCGTCTTCCAGGCCTCGGCGGGTGCGGTGACGCGCGGCGGCCTGTCGTTCGGGCAGTTGCGCGCGGGCTTCGCGGCCTTCGCGGACGTCGCCGGTTCGTCCCCCGAGACGGCCGGGTCCGCGCAAGCGCTCCGGAGCGCCGAGAGCACCGACGCGGTACAGGCAGGCGCGTCCCTCATTCCCCTCGCGACCACCGCCACCACCCCAGCACCTGCCGCCGGCGTCGGAGCCGCCCCCTCTTCCGCCGGCCGGCTCGAACTGCGCACCCTGGAATTCGGATACGACATCAACCGTCCGCCCCTGGTCCGCGGCGTGGACGTCCGGGTGCCGCCCGGCAGCCGTCTCGTGGTCGTCGGAGCCACCGGCAGCGGCAAGTCCACCCTGGCCCGTCTCGTCGTGGGAGGCACCGCCCCGTGGGCAGGCTCGGTCATGCTCGACGGCATCCCGGTCACCGACCTGCCGCCCGGCTCCGTCGGCTACGTCAGCCAACATCCCGTGCTCTTCGAGGGCAGCGTCGCCGAGAACGTCGCCTTCGGCGACGAGGAGTTCGCTCCCGACCTGATCGACCGGGCACTGGCCACGGCCTGCCTCGACAAGGTCGTCGCGCGCCGCGGTGGTCCCCGTGCCGCCCGCGTCGAGCCGAACGGACAGAACTTCTCCGGCGGCGAGCGGCAGCGCCTCGCACTCGCCCGCGCCCTGTGCCGCCGACCCGCGCTCCTCGTCCTGGACGAGGCGACGAGCGCGCTCGAAGGCCCCCTGGAGGCCAGGATCGACGCCAACCTGCGGCGCTTGGGAACCACGACCGTCGTGGTCACCCACCGTCTGGGCACCGTCAGCCCGGACGACCTGGTCCTCGTACTGCACCACGGCACACCCGCCCAGCTGGGTACGCACCGCGACCTGTCCGCCCGCCAGGGCCAGTACCGCGAACTGCTCGGAGCGGGCCGATGACCCCGGCAGGACAGGCGTGGACCGCCCACCGGAACGCCCTGAAGCCGCTGCTCGCCGCCCTCGGCGCATCCGGGGAGGCACTGCCGGAACTGCGGCCGACGGGCTCGGATCCGGTGGCCGCAGCCACCGAACGCTGCGGCGTCCGGGCCCACCGCGCTCCGGTCGCCCAGGCCCTCACCTGGCTCCCGAAGGCGCCCGTGCTCGCGTCCCGCGACGGCGAGCCGGTGGCGCTGCTGCCCAGCGGGCGGGGCTGGACCGCCGTCGAGGCGACGGGCCGCCACGGACGTCCGGTGTCGCCCGCCGACGCCGGAGGGTTCGACGAGCACTGCTGGGTCATGCGGGCCCGGCTGCCGCACTCCGGGATCACGGGCCGCCGTCTGCTGCGGTTCTCGCTGCGCGGCGCGGCGATGCCGTTGACCGGTACGTTGGCGGGCGGCCTGCTGGCCGCGGTGCTGGCCTTCGCCGCCCCCATCGGCTCGCTGCTGCTCATCACGGCGGTCCTCACCGACGACGACGCCCTCTTCGGCTGGACGTGCGCCGCGCTGCTCGCCGCCGTCCCGCTGGGCCGGCTGCTCGCGGAGCTGCGCGATCACTCGACCAGCGCACTCCAGACGCGCATCGAGGGCACCGTGGAACCGGCGGTGTGGGAGCGGGTACTGAGTCTCCCGCTGCCCTTCCTGCGCCGCTATTCGAGCGTGCGGCTGCTCAATCACGCCGGGGGCATCGGCCGGCTGCGGTCGCTGCTCGGACCGTCCGGTCTCGACGCCCTGCTGAGCGCGCTCTTCTCCGCCGTGGCGATCACTTTGCTCATGCTGGTGGACGGGATGCTCGGCCTCGTCGCCGCGGCCGTCACCGCCGGCCTGCTGACGCTGCTGGGCTGGCTCTCGTGGGCGCAGCAGAAGCACGACATGCGCGTGTACGACGCCGTCGAGAGCGTGCAGTCCACCGTCTACCCGGCGCTGCTCGGCATCGACGAGGTCCGCGCGTACGGAGCGCAGCGGCTGGTCTTCCGCAAGTGGTGGCAGGGGTTCGACGCGCAGAAGCGTGCCGATGACGCGGGACTGCGCCATGCCGAGGTGTCGGCCGCGCTGATCGCCGCCACCCTGCCCCTGCTGCTGTGCGTCCTCCTGCCGGTGGTTCAGCTGCGAGGCGTCGGGTCGACCGGCATCTGGGCAGTGTCCTTCGCCGCGGTCCAGCTGAATCTGGCGCTGAGCCGGCTGCCCGGAGTGCTCCAGGCGGTCTTCACGCTGCGTACCACGTACGCCCGGCTGGAACCCATTCTGGCCACCGCTCCGGAGACGCCGCCCGCCGGCGTCCTGCCCGGCCGTCTCACCGGACGGGCGGAGCTGCGCGGCGTCACCTTCGGCTACCCGGGCTCCGCGGAGCCGGTGCTGAAGGGTGTCGACCTCACGGTGGAGCCGGGCGAGTTCCTGGCGGTCGTCGGCGAATCGGGTGCCGGAAAGTCCACCCTGCTGCGGCTGCTGCTGGGGCTGGACCGGCCTGACGCGGGCGCCGTGCTGCTGGACGGCCACGACCTCGCCGGGCTGGACCTCGGGGCGGTCCGCGGGCAGATGGGATACGTCCCGCAGGACAGCAAGGTGCTGCGCGGCACCATTCGGTCGGTCATCCTCGGCAGTGCCCCGGAGCACGAGGAGGAAGCCGCCTGGCACGCCGCCGGGCTGGCCGGGATCGCCGACGAGATCCGTGCCATGCCCATGGGCATGGACACCCGGCTGACGGATGGCGAGTCGGGTTTCTCGGGCGGGCAGTTGCAGCGCCTGCTGATCGCCAGAGCCCTGGTCGGCCGGCCCCGCGTCCTGCTTCTCGACGAGGCCACCAGCGCGCTCGACAACGCCACACAGGACGAGATCAGCACGGCGATCGGGGCGCTGGGGATCACCCGGATCGTCGTCGCCCACCGCCTCAGCACGATCCGCCGGGCCGACCGCATCGTGGTCGTCTCCGACGGACGGATCACCGAATCCGGCAGTGCCGACCTGCCGTCCGCATCCGGTGGTCCCCTCCCGGACCCCGACGCAACGACTTTGACGTGAGAAGGAAAGGCAACCGAACCATGACCAGCACCACAACCCGGTTCAAGAGGTACGTGCGCAGCACGACCGTCGCCGGGGACGGCGTCTACCTCACCACCGAGCGGTCCGGCCAGCTCCGGCTGGAAGGCCGGATGATCGAGCTGATGGCCCCGCTGCTGCAGGGCGGCCACACCCGCGAGGAGATCGCGGACCGGCTCTCGGGCGAGTTCTCGCCCGAGCGGGTCGGGCGCGCACTGGACAAGCTCATCTCCGCCGGACACGTCGTGGAGGCAGACGCCTCCGTCGACCCGCGTGCCGGGGGCTACTGGGAGCTGCTCGGCGTGAACGGCGACGAGGCCGTGCGCACCGTGCAGGCCGCCGGTGTGGACGTGGTGGCCCTCGGCGACGTGAGCGCACAGTGGTTCACGGACGCCGCCGAGGCCTTCGGCATCCGTGTCACGGACGCACCGGACAGCGCGCTGACGGTCGTCCTGACCGATGACTACCTGCGCCCTGAACTGGATGTCGTCAACCGGCGGGCGCTGGCCGGCGGCAAGCCGTGGCTGTTGGTGAAGCCGGTCGGGGCGACGGTGTGGCTGGGGCCGGTCTTCCAGCCCGGCGTCAGCGCGTGTTACGAGTGCCTTCGCATCCGGCTGGCCAACAAGCACATGCTGACCTCGTACCTCCGTCAGCGCGGCGTCCTCACCGACGTCCTCGTGAACTCGGTGACCGACGTGCCCGCCACCGTCCGGGTCGCCACCCAGCTGGCCGCCCTGGAGGCCGCGAAGTGGCTCGCCGGGGCTGTCGGCGGTGCCGTGCCCGGCACGGACGTCCCCCGTGACCAGGTGACGTCCCTCGACACTCTGACCCTGCGTACCGAGCAGCACCCGGTCACCCGGCGCCCGCAGTGCCCGGCCTGCGGCGACCCGGACCTGCAGGCGAAGCGGCAGCGGGGCCCGGTGGAACTCTCCAGCCAGATCAAGGCCGTCGCATCGGACGGCGGCCACCGGGCCAAGGACCCGCAGGAGTTCCTCGACACCTTCCAGCACCTGGTCAGCCCGATCAGTGGCCCGGTCAGCAGCCTGGTGAAGGTCCCGCTGGACGTCGAAGGGCTCCACACGTACACGGCGGGACAGAACTTCGCCGTGCCGATGGCCAACGCGGCCGACCTGCGCGCCGGACTGCGCAGTGCCAGCTCCGGCAAGGGCATCAGCGACGTACAGGCCAGGGCGAGTGCGCTCGGCGAGGCGATCGAGCGGTACTCCGGGGTGTTCCACGGCGACGAGGCGCGCATCACCAGCTCGTACGAGGAGCTCGGAGCCGACCTGGCCGTGGAGCCCAACGCGCTCCACCAGTACAGCGACCGGCAGTTCACGGACCGGCTGGAGTGGAACGCGCGGCCCTCGCACTTCCACTGGGTGTCGCCGAGGATGAACCCGGCCGAGCCGGTGGACTGGTCGCCGGTCTGGTCGCTGACCGAGCAGCGGCACAAGTACCTGCCCACCTCCTCGCTGTACTTCTCGTACTCCGCCTCCAGCGAGGCGGTGCGCTTCAACGCCGGCGCCAACTCCAACGGGTGCGCGGCGGGCACGACCCTGGAGGACGCGATCCTGCAGGGCTTCTTCGAGCTCGTCGAGCGGGACAGCGTCGCCATGTGGTGGTACCACCGGCTGCGCATGCCGCGGATCGACCTGGACAGCTTCGACGACCCGTACTTCCGCAAGTGGCAGGACCGCTACCGCTCGCAGGGCCGCGAGACATGGGTGCTGGACGTCACCAACGACCTGGGGATCCCGTCGGTCGTCGCCGTCTCCTACCGCACGGACAAGCCGGTGCAGGACATCCTCTTCGCGCTCGGCTCGCACTTCGACATCAAGATCGCCATCGGCCGGGCGCTGTCCGAGATGAACCAGTTCCTGCCCGCCGTGATCGGCATGCGTGCGGACGGCTCCGGAACCTACGCCTACAACGACCCCGACCAGCTGAAGTGGTGGCGGACCGCGACCATGGAGAACCAGCCGTACATGCGGCCGGCCGACGGGCTCGTGCGGACCGCCGCCGACTACGCCGAGCATCACTCGGCGGACCTGCGCGAGGACGTGCTGCGCGCCCAGCGCGCCGTCGAGGAGAAGGGCATGGAAATGCTCGTTCTGGACCAGACGCGGGTGGACATCGGCCTGCCGGTGGCCCGGGTCATCGTGCCGGGGATGCGGCACTTCTGGCCCCGCTACGCCCCCGGCCGCCTCTACGACGTACCGGTCGAGCTGGGCTGGCTCGACCGCAAGCCCACCGAAGACGACCTCAACCCGATTGCGATGTTCCTGTGATGACCACCGTCAACGCGACCCCGCGCGGCCCGCTCACCGAGGCGACGGCCCTGCGCCAGGGCGTCCTCTGCGAGCACCGCGACTCCACGGTGCTGCTGTCGCTGCGCAACCAGACCGGGTACCGGCTGCGCGGGGTGACCCCCGGGATCCTGGGAGTGCTCGAGCGGCTCTCCCGCCACGCCGTGCCGACCGACGAGCTGGCGGCCGGTCTCGACGCGCACGAGGAGCGCCAGCTCACCCGGGTGCTGGAGCGGATCTCGCCGTTCCTGGCCCACTCCCTGATGTACCGGGGCACGGAGCTGATGGCGGTGGAGGCCACTGCCCCCGCCGAACCGTACGACGTCGTCGACGTCCCCGCGGACGCCCCGGTCCGGCTGTCGAAGTTCGCCCTGCTGCGCCGGCGCGAGGGCGCCCTGGTGGTGGAGACGCCGCTGACCGCCTACCGCTGCGTGCTGCGGTCCGCCGAGGCGGCCGCGGTCGCGTCGGCCCTGGGCGAGACGGCGACCGCCTTGGAGCTGGCCTCCGCGGAGCTGCCGGCCGAGGCCGTCGCCGCCGTGCTGGGACATCTGGTCGGTGCGGGCTTCGCCGACCTGGGAACGCACGGGGACGGCCCGGCGGTCTTCGCCGCGGACGACGACGAGGTCCTGCGCCAGTGGGACTTCCACGACCTGTACTTCCACTCGCGCAGCCGTCTCGGCCGCACCGACGAACCGTACGGCGGCCGCTTCCCCTACATCGGTGAGATCGAACCGCTGCCGCCGGTCAAGCCGGCGCCGCCCGGCGAGCCGATCCCGCTGTTCCGCCCGCAGCTCACGGACGTCCTCGCCCATGACCCGAGCCTGCTGGCCGTCATGGAGGGCCGGCAGTCGATCCGCAGTTACGGTGAGCGCCCGATCGACGCCGAACAGCTCGGCGAATTCCTCTACCGGGCGGCACGCGTCCGCGGCACCTACGGGCCGCGCCCGGACCAGAAGATGCCGTACGCCGGCTCGACCAGGCCGTATCCGTGCGGCGGCGCGGCCTACGAGCTGGAGCTGTACCTGACCATCAGGCGCTGCGAGGGCATCGAGCCGGGCATCTACCACTACGACGCGCAGGACCACTGCCTGCGGCTGGTGAACGCCGACCCGGGGCTGCGGCAGAACCTGCTGGACCTCGGATCGCTGTCCACCGGCGGCGAGGCGGTCCCGGACGTGCTGATCACGATGACGTCGAGGTTCCAGCGTCTGTCGTGGAAGTACCAGTCCATCGCCTACGCCGTGACGCTCAAGCACGTCGGTGTCCTGTACCAGACGCTGTACCTGGTGGCCACCGCCATGGGGCTCGCCGCCTGCGGACTCGGCAGCGGGAACTCCGAACTGGCCGAGCGCGCCCTCGGACTCGATCCCCTCAAGGAGTCGGCGATCGGCGAGTTCCTGCTGGGCAGCGCGCCGCAGAGCCGGCCGCTCGAGGAGAGCGCCCGCAACGCCGCCGACTGGCGTCCGGGCAACGACCCGCAGTGGCAGCAGGAAGTGCGGCACCTCCTTCCTTGAGCAGGGCACGGAATCGAGAGCGAGGGAGCTCCGTCATGGTGGACAGTGCGCCGATCGTGGTGTCCCGCGTCTGCGGACTGCCGGTGAGGGCGTTGGAGGCGCTTCGGGCCGAGGAGACCCTCTCCCTGGTACGCGGGGCGTTGGAACACGAAGACCGCGCCGAGCGGATCGCCGAGGCCCTGGCCGACGATCTGCACCGGCTGGTGCCCGCCGACGGTCTGGACCGGTCGGTGCGCAGGGGAGCTCTGCGCCTGCGCCGCGACGTGCACAACCGGAGGCTGACCGCGGCGACGCGGGAGACGGCCGCACTGGTCTCACCTTGGCTCGACGGCGAGGCCCGGCAGCGGTTGGAACTCTGGTGCGCCGCGGTCCGGGAGCGGGCCGCGCTGGTCTCACGGGCCGAGCGGGCGGCGGACAAGGAGATCACGGACGCCGCGGTCGCCATGACGGAGCTGCTTCGGGAGGAGCGGATCGCGCGCGGCCTCTCGCTGGCCAGCCCCTCCTTCACCCTCGAGCTCCTGGGCCTCCGTGCCGGCAGGGCTCCCGCGTGGGATTCCCGGCTGGCCCGCAGCGCCGCGGCGTATCTGTCGCGCGCCGCCGTCAAGCCCAGCCCGTTCGGCACCTTGACCACCGTCGGGGTGGCCGGGTGGGATGGGCCGGCGGCGGCGCCGGACACCCCGCTCCCCGACCGGGTGGTCTCCTCGTCCCGAGCGGCGGCACTGGATCTGCTGCGCTCCTGGGCCGGCCATCCGGACGCGCCCGCGGATCTGCGGCTGCTCGCCAACCCGAGCGCGCGGACCGTCGGCGGACGAGGGTTCGCCGCCCTCCCGCTGTACTGCCATGCGGGCGGGGTCTTCCTGCGCGCGGACGAGATCACCGATGTGGTTGCGCTACGGGGACGGCTGGACGCCCTGCCCGCGCGGCCGGTGTCCCTCCCGGAGGCCGTCGAGGCCCTCGGGACGGACGCCGCCTCCGTGCGGCGCCTGGTGGCCATGGGCGTGCTCCTCCCGGTCACCCCCTGGAGCGCCGGCGACGGCGGCCACTTCACCGCACTGGGCCGGATCACCGGGCAGGCGCCCGGACCGGTCGCCGAAGCGGTCCGGGCGATGGCTCGGGCGGAGGAGCTGGTGGCGGGCGACGCCGACGCGGAGAAGCGGGCCCGTGCGGTCACAAGGGCCCGCACCACCCTGGTCGACGCCGCCCGTGCCCAGAACCGCCGGCCGCCCGACTGGCTGGCCGGTGCGGGGCTCCTGCACGAGGCGGTCGCCCACGGCCCCGGAGCGAACCCCCGGCCGGGTGACGTCGTACGGGCCGATCTGCACACCGTCGCCTCGGCGCTCACGTCGCGCATCCGGCGCGCGCCGCTGTACGACAGGATGCTCGACCACTTCGTACGGTGGTACGGCTCGGGCGGAGCGGGCGACCTGCTCTCCTTCTGCTACCGGTTCCTGGCGGCCGAGCCGCCCGCGACGTGGCAGCAGGCGCCCGGCCGGCCGGCCGGCGCGGTGCCGACGCAGGGGCAGTTGCGCGGTGACCGGACGCTGAGCCGGCCGAGCCACGTCGTCTTCTTCCAGGTGGCCGCGGGATCGGCCGATGAAGCGGCCCGGGGTGATCACCTTCTGGTGGTGAACCGGATCCACAGCGGCCTCCCCGGCATGATAGGCCGGTGGGCGGCCATTCCCGCTCTGCGCCACGGGATCGACGAGGCGCTGACGCGGTGGCTGAGCGATCTCAACCCCGGCTGCCGGGTGTACCAGACGTCCGCGCACGCCGACTGGATCGAGTTCCAGCGTCCCGCTCTGCGCGGGCTGCCGCGAGCCGGGTGGGGCCCCGAACTGGCCGAGGCCGAGGGCGGGACCCACGATCTGCGGGACTTCACCCTGACCCACGATCCCGTCACGCACACCCTCCAGGTCCGGGACGCCGCCGCGGATCCGGCGGCGTTCGCCTACCTGGGAGCCGTTCCGGTGGCCACGCTCCACGGGGTGGATCGTCTGCTGGCGACGCTGAGCGACCCGTGGGTCCTCGACCTCGGCGACGCCGACGCCGCGGGTGGCACCGGCACGCCCGGTGGAGCCGCAGCTCCCTCGTCGTACCGTCCGCGCGTCCAGCAGAGCCGGATCGTCATGCGCCGGGCGTCGTGGCTGGCGCACCCCGGCGAACTGCCCCGTCCGACCCGGCGCCAGTCACCCGTGGACTTCCTGCTGGAAGTGGAGCGCTGGCGCGCCCGACTGGGCCTGCCGGACGAGGTGTTCCTCTCCCGCAGCACCGACCGGCCGGGCACGCACCACAAGCCCCAGTGGGTCGGCTTCGACCACCCCCACGCCGTGTGGGCGGCCTTCCGCCAGATCGACGAGGCCACCACCGGGGTGGAGTTCACCGAGGCGCTGCCCGGCCGCGACGGGCACTGGGCTGCCGACCCGCGGCACCCTGCGGCGGCCACCGAATTCATCGCGATGCTGAGGCAGGACGGCCAGTGAGTGATCAGCAGGAATGGCTCTACTACCGGGTGTACGTGGCGAACATCGCCGAGATACGCGACCTGGTGGAACAAGTGGTCGGCCCCGCCGTACGCCGCTTCACCGCCGAGGACCCCGCACTGCGCTGGTTCTTCCTCCAGTACGTCGACCTGGTCGGCCTCCAGCTGCGGTTCCGGCTGCGGGGTACGCCGAGCCGGCTCGCCCGCTACGAGGAGGATCTGGACGACGGCTTCCGGCGGGCCCTGGACCTCCTCGCGGAGGCCGACGGCCCGCGCGGGCCGCTGACCGCCCACCGTATGGTCACCAAACGCCTCTACGAGCCGGAGCACGACAAGTTCGGCGGTCCCTCCGGAGTGGAACTGGCCGAGCGCTTGATGCAGTGCGGCAGCGAGGCGGCACTGGCCTGCTCCGGCCCTCGGCTGCGCTCCCTGCGCCTTCCGATCGCGGCGGCCCACACCGAGTTGATGGCCGCCCGGCTTCCCGCCGCGGTACGCACCTCCTTCCTCCACCAGTACGCGTGGTACTGGTCGGGGCGCGGCCTGCGGGACGCGCCGTTCGGCCGGGCGCTCCCCGGACTCTCGCCGGGCGAACCGATGGCGGCCCGGCGGGCCGCGGTGCTGCGCACCCAAATCGACCACGTGCTGCAAGTCCCTCCGTTGCGGGAAGCGTTGACCGGCTACGCGGACGAGTTCTGGTTCCGGGTGCGGCGGGCAGGGCTCCCGCGCCCGGACTACCTGACCGCGTTCCACCACATCCACTTGATGAACAACCGCCTGGGGGTCGTGCCCGGCGAGGAGATGCAGATCGCGCGGCTGCTGTGGCTGGAGGGCCTGCGGGACCCGCGCGCCGTCGCCGCCGCATGACAAACGTCATGTCCGGGCCCACGCGAACCCCATCCCCAACCCGTGCGGCCGCGCCCTGGCAGGCCGCACGGCGTGATTCCTAAGGTCTTCCCATGAGCGCACACCCCATCATCGACGTCAGTGACCTGCGGCTCGACTACGGCGGGACGACCGCCGTCGACGGCATTTCGTTCCAGGTGTTCCCCGGTGAAGTGGTGGCCCTGCTCGGAACCAACGGCGCGGGCAAGACGACCACCCTCGACGTGCTGGAGGGCTATCTCAAGCCCACCGGCGGATCGGTGTCGGTGTTCGGGGCGAACCCCCGGACCGAGCGGGCCCGGATAGCGTCGGACATCGGCATCATGCTCCAGGAGGCGGGCTTCTTCGGCGACCTCACCGTCGTGGAGACCATCCGCGCCTGGCGCCGGTTCACCCCGAACGCCGTCGGCATCGACGAAGCGCTGGGCATCGTGGGCCTGGAGCCCAAGGCGAAGACCCGCGTCGGGCGGCTCTCCGGCGGCGAGAAGCGCAGGCTCGACCTCACGCTCGCCGTGCTGGGACGGCCCAAGCTGCTCTTCCTCGACGAACCCACCACGGGGCTCGACCCCGAATCCCGGCGTCAGACCTGGCACTTCCTCAAGGACATGGTCGACGACGGCATGACGATGCTGCTGACGACGCACTACATGGAGGAAGCCGAGTTCCTGGCCGACCGCGTCGCCATCATGGACCACGGCCGCATCGTCCGGCACGGCCCGGTCTCCGACATCGTGGCCCAGGAGTCCAGCGCCCGGATCTCGCTGTCCTCCTCGCAAGGCGTCAGCGCACAGACCCTGCCGCCCATTCCGGGCGCCGAGATCCGGGAGGCCGACGGCCGGATCAGTCTCGTCACCGCCGATCCACAGCCCGTCCTGCTGCACTTGTTGCGCTGGGCGGAGGACAACGGCGCGGCACTGCACGGCCTCGAGGTGCGCACGGCGTCCCTGGAAGACGTATTTCTCGATGTCGCCGCTTCCGGAAAGGTCCAGGCATGAGTTGGTTCCGCTTCACCTACTCGCAGTTCCTCCTCTCGCAGCGCGTCTACTGGCGCGACCTGGGATTCGCCCTCACCGGCGCCCTGCTCCCGCTCGGCCTGAGCCTGGCGTACACCGTCAGCCGGCACGGCGAGGGAGAGATCGCGGGCTTCGACACGGGGGTGTACCTGCTTCCGGGCTTCATCGGATTCGTCCTGCTGTGGATCGTCTACAACGTCATCAACTCGGCCGCCACACGCCGCGACCGCCTGGTCTACAAGCGGCTGCGCGGCACCCCGCTGCCGGACACGGCCATCCTGGCCGGCGAAGCGGCCAGCGGCAGCGTCACCAGCATGATCCAGGTCGCCATCCTGATCGTGGCCGGGGCGGTCGCCATCGACGCACCCATGCCCCGCAATCCCCTGCTGCTGCTCGTCGGCATCGTGCTCGGCGCTCTGGCCTTCTCCTTGCTGGCCATCGGCCTCTCGGGGCTGTTGCCCAGCGGGGAAGTGTCCACCTGGATCGTCACCCCGGTCATCCTGCTCATGATGATGACCTCCGGCATCGCCATGCCGATTTCGAGCCTTCCCGGCTGGGCGCAGCACATCGCACCGTACCTGCCCTCCAGCCCGGTCGTGGAGATCGTCAGGACCGCGTATCTGGGCCGGGACTTCGCCAGTGATCCGGCGGCTTCGGACCACCTGGCCACCGTCGGCTTCGTCGCGTCGTTCCAAGCCTGCGCCGCTCCCATCGGACTGCTCTGCGCGTGGATGGGCCTGTCGTTCTCGATGGGCAAGAGGTTCTTCCGGTGGGACCCCCGCCGGTCCGCCTGATCCCCTTTCGTCCGGCCCGGGTGAGGCGGCCCGGCCGGCCCGGGGTTGACCGCGCTCGGATACAGTCGCCCCGCAGCACATGGAGAACGATGAGGTGGTGGCAGATGCACGGGCGTACGCCCGCCACGGTCGCCCGCGCCGTCGCCTGGCTGATCCTCTTGACGGCGACGGTCTTCCTCCTCGAGGCCATGGCCCTGTGGCTGAGTTACCGGCCGCCCCCAGGCCAGGTCGTCGCCGCCGTGCTGGGCTCGCTGGTCTTCGGGTTCGGCTACGCCCGTGCGGTGTGGGACGCCGTGGCCCGCGGCAGGGGGCGCAACCGGCACCAGGCGGACCTCGCGGTGTGTGCCAGCGTCTCGTTCGCCATGCTGCTGGCCCTCGGCCCGGCCTGGGGAGCGCTGCCCTGTCTGGCCGCCGGAGCGGCCGTGGTCAGTCTCACCCCCCGGCGGTGGGGCTGGGTCGTGCCGCTGGTCCTCGCCGGCACCGCGGTGGCGGGGTTCATGCTCGCCGTGCCCGCCGACGTACTGGTGGACATGCTGGTCAAGAGCGCGGTCACCGTAGTAGTGCTCGGGACGCTGGGGGTGCTGCCGCCGTTCGCCCGGGAAATGCACGAGAACCGCGCCGAACTCGCCCGGCTGGCGGTCGTGGAAGAGCGGCTGCGCTTCTCACGCGACCTGCACGATGTGCTGGGCCACGGCCTGTCCGTGATCGGCATGAAGATGGAGGTGGCCCTCCTCCTCATCGAGAACGACCCGGGCAAGGCGGCGGGGGAGATCCGGGACGCCCTCGGCATCTCCCGGGAGTCGGCGTCCGATCTGCGCACCCTGGTCCGCGGGTACCGCCAGCAGTCCATCGCGGCGGAGCTCGACGGAGTGCGCTCCGTCCTCTCCTCGGCGGGCATCGGCTGCCGCACGGACGAGGTGCCCCTGGACATCCCGCAACACGTCCAGGACGTGGCGGGCTGGATCGTCCGCGAGGGCGTCACGAACATCCTGCGGCACAGCAGGGCCACCGAGTGCCGGATCAAGTTGAGGGTGAACGACGGACGGCTGATGATCGAGATCTCGAACGACAACCCCGTCGCCGCCGGACCCGACGGTCGCGCGGGCGGCAGCGGACTGCACGGTCTGCGGGAACGGCTCGCCGGCATCGGCGGCGAGCTGACCGCCGGCGTCCACAACGGTACGTTCACGCTGCTCGCGCACGCTCCGCTGGGCGAGAGCCACCGACACGATGCTGGAGCCGAGGTGACCCGCAGGTGACGATCCGCATCGTCGTGGCGGACAACGAGCAGCTGATCCGCGACTCGCTGTCCATCATCCTCTCCGCACCCGAGGACATGAACGTGATCGCGGTCGCGGCCGACGGCGCCCAAGCCGTGGCCGCGGTACGCGAGACCGGCGCCGACGTGGTCGTACTCGACCTCGACATGCCGGTGATGAACGGGCTGGAGGCGGCCGAGGCCGTCCGGGCCGAAGCCCCCGGCTGCGGCATCGTCATCCTGACCAGTCACGGCCGCCCCGGGTACCTGCAACGCAGCATGCGCCTGGGAGTACGCGGCTTCATCACCAAGGACACCCCTGCCGCGAAGCTGGCCGAGGTCGTACGCCAGGTCCACGCCGGCGGCCGGTTCATCGACCCGGAGATCGCCACGGACGCCCTGGCCCTCGGCGGCAGTCCGCTCAGCGCGCGCGAACGCGAGGTGCTCGCCCTCTCCGGCGAGGGGCTCAGGATCAGCGAGATCGCCGGACGGCTGTACCTGGCCGAGGGCACCGTGCGGAACTACATGTCCTCGATCATGAACAAACTCGACGTGGACAACAGGGTCGCCGCCCACCGGGCGGCCAGGGAAGCCGGCTGGCTGTGACGGCCGGGACGGGGGAACACATGGACGGCACGATCACGGCCCCGCTCCGGGAGGCGATCCGGTCAGCGGTGGCAGGTCTCGACGGCGTACTGCCGCAGGCACTCGAGCTCTACCGGGAGCTGCACGCCGCTCCCGAGCTGTCGGGGCAGGAGGAGCAGACCGCCGCGCGCTTCGCCGCATGGCTGAAGGAAGCCGGATGCGAGGTGACGGAAGGCGTCGGCGGCCACGGCGTGGTGGGGGTCCTGCGCAACGGCGAAGGCCCGCTGGTGGCGCTGCGCGCGGATATGGACGCCCTGCCGGTCGCCGAGGCCACCGGCCTTCCGTACGCGAGCACCCGGACCGCGACGACGGGCGACGGGCGGTCCGTACCGGTGGCGCACGCGTGCGGTCACGATGCCCACCTCGCGTGCGCGGCCGGCGCGGCATCCCTGCTGGCCCGTGCGCGCGACACCTGGTCCGGAACGCTCCTGGTGATCGGGCAGCCCGCCGAGGAGACGCTGACGGGTGCCCGCGCGATGCTCGACGACGGGCTGTTCGAACGGTTCGGCGTCCCGGACGTGATGCTGGCACAGCACGTCGCGCCCCTGCCCTGCGGAGTCGTCGCCCATGGACCCGGTGCACTGACCGCGGCGACCACCGTGGTGGATGTGGTCATCCACGGCCGGGGCGGCCATGGAGCCGCGCCCCACCTGACCGTCGATCCGGTGCTGACCGCGGCGGCGACCGTGCAGCGCCTGCAGTCGGTGGTCTCCAGGGAGAACAACCCCTTCGAACCCCTGGTCGTCACCGTGGGGACCCTGCGCGCCGGGACCGTGCCCAATGTCATTCCCGACCACGCCGAACTGGGCATCAGCATCCGCTGCTATTCCGACGGCCAGCTGGAGCGGGCGGTCGCGGCGGTCGAGCGGATCGTACGGGCCGAATGCGCGGCGGCGGGCTGTCCCCGCGATCCGGACATCACGGTCGGCCCCAAGTCACCCGTCAACATCAACGAACCGGCCGCGGCCGCCCGGGTACACGCCGCCCACACCGCGCTGCTGGGCCCGCGGCGGGTACTGTCCACGCCGCCGATGCTGGCCGGGGAGGACTTTCCGTTCTTCGCGCACGGATCCACCGCGACCGTCCCGACCGTGTACTGGTTCCTCGGCTGCGTGAGCGCCGCCGACTGGCGCGCGGCTCCCGGCGCCACGCCGAAGGAGAAGATGGGGTCCTTGCCGGCCAACCACGCCGCGGACTTCGCTCCGGCCGCCGAGGCCACATTGCGCCACGGCATCAGCGCCGCGGTCGCCGCGATTCTGGCGCACGCGCGGGTGGAATAGCCGGACGGTCAGCCGTGGTTGACCGGGAGGACGTCCGGGGAGAGGGGGCCCGCGTGGGACGCGGACGAGGTCATGCGCTTGCGGTGGTGGCGGCGGCAGAGGACCTCGTAGCCGATCTCCTCCGCCGGGCGGTTCACGTCGCCGACGACGACCTGGGCGCCCTCGACCACCATCTCCCCGCCCACCGTACGGGCGTTGTGCGTGGCGCGGGCGCCGCACCAGCACAGGGCCTCGACCTGGAGCTGTTCCAGGCGGTCCGCCAGCTCGATCAGCCGCTGCGAGCCCGGGAAGAGCTTGGTGCGGAAGTCCGTCGTGATACCGAAGGCGAAGACGTCCAGCCCGAGGTCGTCGACGATGCGGGCCAGCTGGTCGATCTGGTCGGGCGCGAGGAACTGCGCCTCGTCCACGATCACGTAGTCCGCCTTGCCGCCCGCCGAGAGCTCGGCGACCAGGTACGCGTACAGGTCCATGCCCTCGCCCGCCTCGACCGCCTCCGTGACCAGGCCCAGGCGCGAGGACAGCTTGCCCTCGCCCGCGCGGTCGTCGCGCGTGAAGATCACGCCCTGCAGCCCGCGCGCGGAGCGGTTGTGGGTGATTTGCAGAGCCAGGGTGCTCTTTCCGCAGTCCATCGTTCCGGAGAAGAACACCAGCTCGGGCATGGGAAGTACGGACCTTTCAGGTCGAGTGGGAGGGGGAGGGAAGGACCGGGTCGGGTCCCTCAGGTGCGGACTTCGAGGAGGGGGACCAGTTGTTCGGCCGCCGTCATGGAGCCGTGCATTCCGGTGAGGGCCGACTCGTTGGGCTCGTTGCGCGACGCGGTGATCGCGACATCGGCCTGGGCCGCGGCGATCACGTCGCCGATCCGGCCGAGGACCCGCTCGTCGCACTCCCCCGGCGCCCCGAACCAGCCCAGTTCCAGGGCCTCTTCGCGGCTCGCGACCCAGAAGCGGTCGCCGAGCACCTCGCGCCACACGGTCAGCACGTCGGCCTCGGCGCCCGGCACCGCGTAGACGTGCCGGGCCCGGCCCTCGCCGCCCAGCAGGGCCACGCCCGCGCCGAGCTCCCAGTCGTCGTCGAAGTCGATCCGCGCGTCCTCGTCGAACGGGATGTCGACCATGCCGTGGTCGGCGGTCACGTACAGGGCGGTGCGCGGCGGCAGCTGCTCCACGAGCCGCTGCACGAGCCGGTCGACGTACATGAGCTGGCCGCGCCAGGCGTCCGAGTCCACGCCGTGCCGGTGTCCGGCCCCGTCGAGCTCGCTGTAGTACGTGTACACGAGCGAGCGTTCCCCGGCGGCGAGCTGGATCGCCGCGAGGTCCATCCGCTCCTCGCCGGTCATCCGGCCGTGGAAGGTGCCGCCGCTGAGGGCGACCTTCGTGAGCGGCGTGCTCTGGAAGGCGGGCGCGGACACCTGTGCGGTGTGCACTCCGGCCGCGTCGGCGAGCTGGAAGACGGTCGGGTACGGCTGCCAGGCCTTCGGCTGGGTCCACGGCTGCCAGCGGAGCTGGTTCATCAGCTCGCCGGAGGCGGGGTTGCGCACGGCGTAGCCGGGCAGGCCGTGCCGGGCGGGCGGCAGGCCGGTGCCGACGGAGGCCAGCGAGGTGGCGGTGGTCGCCGGGAAGCCCGCGGTGATCGGACGGCCGGTGCCGCCGCGCGAGCTCGCGAGGAGGGAGGTGAGGTACGGGGCCTCGGCCGGATGGGCCTTGATCTGCTCCCAGCCCAGCCCGTCGACCAGGAACACACAGTTCCGGTCGGCCGGGGTCAGCTCGGCGATCCCCGCGGCGAGGCCGGGCACGCCCTGGCCCGCGGCCAGGGTCGGCAGCAGGTCGGCGAGCGAGCCGGTCCCGTAGTGCGGGACGGGGGCGCCGGCGAGGTCGAGCAGTTCCGGTTCGTCCTGCCAGTTCGGCGGCGCGGAGTACGACATCAGCGGGCGGGGGTGGCGGTCGCCGCTGTTGCTTCCGAGAGCGCCTGCGCGAAGACCAGGGTCTGGCGGACGGTCTCCGGGCCGTCGCCGGCCTCGCTGACCCGCAGGCTGAGGTCGTCGGCGGTGGAGTTGCCGGTGTAGCCGTGGTCGGCGTCGCAGTTCGCGTCGCCGCAGGCGGCGGGCTCCAGGTCGATGCGCGAGACCGCGCCCCAGCCGATGGTCAGCACGACCTCGCGGGGCAGCTGGCCCGGCGTGTACGACTCCGGGTTGGCCACGACGCGGCTGAGCACCACGGAGGAGATGCTGCTGAGCTTGACCGACTCGGTCGAGGTGGTCGCGTACGGGGACGGGGACCCGGCGTCGGCGGCCTGCTCGTCGGTGTGGCTGACGATGAAGCGGTTGCCGGTCAGGACCAGGACCGTGACGTGCCGGCGCACCTCGTTGGAGTCGAAGGTGGTCTCCTGGTGGACCAGGTACGACGAGATCGGCTCGCCGCCGACGGCGGCCTCAACCGCCTCGGCCACGAGGGCCGGGTAGTAGCCGCTGCGCTCGATCGCCGCGCGCAGCCCCTGGGTCGTCGTACCGGATTTCGCCATGAGGTCCATCCTAAGGCCCGTACGGGGTCCCCCTACCTGCCCGGCGCTCAGTAGCTGGGGAGGGTGCGCGGGCCGAGGTCGGTCCGGGCGGGCGGGTGGCCCACGCGGACGGTGGCGCTGAGCACGGAAAGGCCCTCCGTGGCGACGACGACCGGCTCCAGCCAGACGCCGGTGACCTCGGGGTGGTCGTCGACGAGCCGGGACAGGCGCAGCAGCAGTTCCTCCAGGGCGGGGGTGTCCACGGGGTCGCTGCCGCGCCAGCCGAAGAGGAGGGGTGCGGTGCGGATGGACCTGATCAGCGCGGCGGCGTCCCGGTCGGTGGCGGGGACCAGGCCGTGGGCGGTGTCGCCGAGCAGCTCGGAGGCGACTCCGGCGAGCCCGAAGGAGAGGACCGTGCCGGCCGCCGGGTCGACGACGGCCCGGACGACGGTGTCCACCCCGCGCGGCGCCATCGACTGGACCACGGGGAGCAGCTCGGCGGGCTTGCCGAGGGCCTCGGTGAGTTCCTCGTACGAGCGCCGCAGCTCGGCCTCGGTGGTCAGGTCGAGGCGTACGCCGCCCAGGTCGGCGCGGTGGCGCAGGTGCGGGGCGGTGGTCTTGAGCACGACCGGGAACCCGAGGACCCGGGCGGCGCGGACGGCGGCGTCGGGGCTGGGGGCGGGGAGGACGGGCCGGACGGGGATCCCGTAGCGGCCGAGGAGCACGCGGGCGTCGGCCTCGTCCAGGGTCAGGGCGGTGCCCTCGGGGACGGCGGCCAGCAGGGCGGCGAGCTGGGCGGCGGCGCCGCTCTCGTCGATGTCCTCGTACTCGGGGACCTGCCCGGCGTCGGCGTTGGCCCGGCGCCACTGTCCGTAGCGGACGGCTTCGGCGACGGCCTTCACGGCCCGCTCGGCGGCGGGATAGGCGGAAGGTCAAGGGCGCCAACAAGATCCAGGCGAGCTACATCGGCGACGCCCAGGG
>NZ_JBHWBP010000098.1:0-23526 GCF_042735575.1 Streptomyces sp. NPDC059564
GGTCCGGGCGGCCCCTGCCGTCCTCCCCCGACCACGAAAGGGGCCCCCATGGCCCGGATGCCCTCGGCCGAGCGGCGCCGGCAGCTGACCGAGGCGGCGATCCGCGCGATGACCCGCGACGGCGTCTCCCGCACCACGACCCGCTCGATCGCCGCCGAGGCGGGCGTGTCGCTGAGCGTCTTCCACTACTGCTTCGAGTCCAAGCAGGCGCTGCTCGAATCCGTCATCGAGGCGATCACCGCCCACTACGTCACGGTGGTCAAGGAGGCCATCCGGCCGAGGTCCACCGTGCGCGAGACCGTCCGGGCGGGCTTCCAGGCGTACTGGGACCACGTCTGCGACCGGCCCGGCGAGCACATGCTGACCTACGAGCTCACCCAGTACGCCCTGCGCCAGCCCGGGTTCGAGCACCTGGCGCGCCGCCAGTACGAGCTGTACTGCGAGACGTACGGGGAACTCCTCGGCCAGCTGCGCCGGGACATGGACCTCGAACTGCGCGTGCCGGTCCCCGTGCTGGCCCGCTACCTGGCGGCCATGACCGACGGGATGACCCTGAACGCCCTCGTCCTCGGGGACGCCAGGGCCGCGGCCGACCTCCTCGACCTGGTCACCGACCACGTCGTCGGCCTCGTGGAACCGGCCGGGGCGGGCCGCCGCCCGCTCAGCCCGGATCCGCTGCCTGCCACACCGTGGTGATGTTGCAGAACTCGCGGATGCCGTGTCCGGACAGCTCCCGCCCGTACCCCGAGCGCTTGACGCCGCCGAAGGGCAGCGCGGGGTGGGAGGCGGTCATGCCGTTGACGAAGATCCCGCCGGCCTGCAGGTCGCGGACGAAGAGTTCCACCTCGGCGGCGTCGCGGGTCCAGACGTTGGAGCTGAGCCCGAAGGGTGTGTGGTTGGCCCGCTCGACGGCCTCGTCGAGGTCCGCCACCCGGTAGAGGGTGGCGACGGGGCCGAAGGTCTCCTCCTGGTCGATCCGCATGGCGGGGGTGATGCCGGCCAGCACCGTGGGCGCGTAGAACCAGCCGTCCGGGTGGCCGGGCGGGCGCCCGCCGCCGCACAGCACGATGGCTCCCCGGCGTACGGCGTCCTCGACGAGTTCCTCCACGTCGGCGCGGCCGGACTCGGTGGCCAGCGGGCCGACGTCGGTGGCTTCGAGCATCGGGTCGCCCACGGTGAGGGCCTCCATGCCGGCGGTGAAGAGCCGGGCGAACTCCTCGTAGACGTCGGTGTGGACGATGAACCGCTTGGCGGCGATGCAGGACTGGCCGTTGTTCTGGACCCGGGCGGTGACGGCGGTGCGGGCCGCGCGGGCGATGTCGGCCGAGGGCATGACGACGTACGGGTCGCTGCCGCCGAGCTCCAGCACGGTCTTCTTGACCTCGTCCCCGGCGACGGAGGCGACCGCGCGACCGGCGGGCTCGCTGCCGGTCAGCGTGGCCGCGGCCACCCGCGGATCGCGCAGCACGGCTTCCACGGCGGCCGAGCCGATGAGCAGGGTCTGGAAGCAGCCCCGCGGGAAGCCCGCGCGGTGGAAGAGGTCCCCGAGGTAGAGGGCCGTCTGGGGGACGTTCGAGGAGTGTTTGAGCAGGCCCACGTTGCCGGCCATCAGGGCGGGCGCGGCGAAGCGGACGACCTGCCAGAGCGGGAAGTTCCAGGGCATCACGGCGAGCACCACGCCGACCGGCCGGTAGAGCACCCGGACGCGCGAGGCGCCCGCGTCGCGGACGTCGTCGGGGGCGGGGTGCTCGTCGGCGAGCAGGCCCTCCGCGTGCGCGGCGTACCAGCGCATGGCCTTCGCGCATTTGGCGGCCTCGGCGCGGGCCGCCGCGAGGGGCTTGCCCATCTCGGTGGTCATGGTGCGGGCGATGTCCTGCGCCTCGGCCTCCAGGAGGTCGGCGGCGCGGGTGAGGAGCGCGGAGCGTTCGGCGAAGGTGGTGCGCCGGTAGGAGGAGGCCGTGCGGGCGGCCTCCGCCAGGGCGAGCTCGATGCCGTCGGCGTCGAGCTCGTCGAAGGTCCGCAGCGTCTGGCCTGTCGTGGGGTTGACGGTGGCGATGGGCATGGTCCGGCCTTCCTGCGAGGTAACCGCCCCACCGACCCTGCCCCGGCACCCGCCGCCGCGCAAACGCGTGGGACGGGCGGGTTGCCGAAGAGCACAATGGGACCAGGGGCCCGACCCCGGCGAACACGGCGGAAGGCGCGTACCCAGTGGACGACCAGGCACAGGAACCGTCGGGTGATCGCAGGCAGTGGGCGGCGGCGGTGCTGGCGGGCCTCGCCGCGGCCGAGGGCATCGACCAGGCACTGGTCACCGCGCTCGATCCGCATCCCGACCTGCGCGCCGAGAACGGCGTCCGGCGCGCCCGCGCCGTCCACGCGGCCGCCCTGGGCCTCGGCCCCGCCGGATGCGCGGCAGCCGCCGGGATCCCCGAAGCGATGCTGGCCGGCTGGCGCGCGCACGACCCGGCCTTCGACGCGGCCCTCACCTCCGCGTCCGCGCTGGCCGCGGCGCACCAGGTCGCGGTGCCCGGAAAGCTCGGCGGTTTCGGGCTGCGCCTCCTCATCCAGTCCGTGGCCCGGGGCGCCCACGCCGGCACCGCCGCCGCGGCCCTCGGGCTGCGCTCCGACCAGCTGCTGCGGCTGCGCCGGGCCAACCCGCAGGTCTCGGCGCTCCTCGACGCGGCCGTCCAGCAGGCCCGCGGCCTGCGGGGAAGCGAGCGAAGACCCCGGCGCGGCCACGCCTACCGGCTGGTCCAGGTCAGCGACGCCGAACCCCCGAACCCGGCGGACTGAGGACGGCGCCCAGGGCTACGGAAGGGCCACGGGCAGCGGTCGGCGTGACGGAGCGCTACCGGCGGCCGCGCGGCTTGCCGCGCTTGGCGGCCTTCGGAGCGGCCGAGCCCCCGCGGGCGTTCTTCCCCGCCGTCTTGCCGGTGGGCTTGCCCCCGGTCTTCGCGCCCGGCTTCCCGGCGCCCGCCTTGCCCGCCGCGGCGGCCTTGCGCTGCTTGGGCTGGGGCGGCGTCGGCGGACGGCCGCGCGTGCTGTTCACGGTCCGGCCCCGGACGATGCCGATGAACTCCTCCACCAGATCGGTGGTCCGCTCCTCCGGCCAGGACAGCGCCACGCGCGACTCGGGGGCGTCCGTGACCGTCCGGTACGTGAGGTCCTTGCGGTGGTGCAGGCGCGCGAGCGACTGCGGGACGACGAGGACGCCGATGCCCGCCGCCACCAGCTCGATCGCGTCCGCCGTGGTGGCGGGGCGTTCGAACGCGGGACGGCCCGGCAGGGACTCCCAGCCGAGGACGTCGTCGAGGGGGTGCAGCACGATCTCGTCCGCCAGGTCCGCGGTGGAGACCTCTTCGACGGCGGCCACGAGGTGGTCCTTGGGGATCACCACGACGCTGGTCTCGGTGTAGAGGGGGATCGCGCTGAGATCCGTACGGTCGACGGGCAGCCGGACGAACCCGGCGTCGGCGCCACGGCCGCGCAGCGTGTCGAACGCCTCGGCGGCGCTCACGCCCACGAGGGTCAGCGGGACCTCGGGCAGCCGCTCGTTCCAGATCCGCACCCACTTCGTGGGCGTCACTCCCGGGACGTAGGCGAGCCGGAACGAAGGGGGTACATCCGAGCCTGTCACCCCGCCAGGTTACCGGTCGTGGTCAGCGGTAGCGCACACGCTCGATACCCTTGACCCCATGACGTCGCACCAGAACACCCAGACGATGAAGCCCGCCACCGCGGCGAAGAAGCTGGGTGTGTACCTCGAAGCCACCCCCGCAGAGTTCCAGGAGGGTGTGGTTTCGCGCTCCGAGCTGAACGCACTCCAGTCCGAGCCGCCCGCCTGGCTGGTGGAGCTGCGCCGCAACGGCCCGCACCCGCGGCCCGTCGTCGCGGCGAAGCTCGGCGTGTCCATCGCCGGTCTCGCGCGCGGCGGGGTCACCGAGGCCCTGACCACGGAGCAGATCGAGGCCATCAAGCAGGACGACCCGGAGTGGCTGCAGAAGGAGCGCGCCACCCAGGCCGACGTGCGCAAGGAGGCCGTGCGCATCAAGGAGAAGAACGCGCAGAAGGCCCAGAAGCAGGCCGAAGACCCCCGCTAGGAGGCGACCAGGCCCGCCTCGTAGGCCATGATCACCAGCTGGACCCGGTCCCGGGCGTCCAGCTTGGTGAACAGGCGGGCCACGTGGGACTTGGCCGTGGCCACCGAGATGAACAGCTCCTCGGCGATCTCGGTGTTCGACCGGCCCCGCCCGACCAGGGTGAGCACCTCCCGTTCCCGGTCCGTGATCCCCCCGAGCGCCCGCCCGGCCCTGCGGGGCGCCTCCGGACCGGAGCCGGGGCTCCGGACGAAGTCGGCGATCAGGCGGCGCGTGACGCCGGGGGCGATCAGCGAGTCCCCGGCCGCCACCACCCGGATGGCCGCGAGGATGTCGTCCAGGGCCATGTCCTTGACGGCGAACCCGCTGGCGCCCGCGCGCAGCGCCCCGTAGACGTGCTCGTCCTCGTCGAACGTGGTCAGGACCAGCACCCGGGGCGCGTCCGGCTCCCGGGTGATCCGGCGGGTGGCCTCGATGCCGTCCATGCCGGGCATCCGGATGTCCATCACCACCACGTCCGGGCCGTGGTCCGCGGCGAGCCGCACGGCGTCCTCGCCGGTGCCGGCCTCGGCCACCACCTCCAGGTCCGCGGTGTCCGAGATGAGCACGCCCAGCCCCGACCGCACCAGCGGCTGGTCGTCCACCAGCAGGACGCGTACCCGGCTCATCGGCCGTCCTCCGCGTCCGTGCCCGGCAGCGGCAGCTCCGCCGCCACCCGGAAGCCGCCCTCGGGGCGCTGCCCGGCGCTGAGGCGGCCGTGGAGCAGGGCGACCCGCTCGTACATGCCGGTGATCCCGAAGCCGGTCCTCCCGGCCCGCGCGGACACCCCCCGGCCGTCGTCGACGACCTCCACGCGCAGCTCGTCCGGCGCGAAGTCGAGGGTCACCCGGGCGTGGGCGGCGGGTCCCGCGTGCCGGACCACATTGGTCAGGGCTTCCTGCACGATGCGGTACACCGACAGGTCGATGTCCGGCGGGAGGCGGCGCGCCTCACCCGTCGTGTGTACGTCGACCCGCACCCCGGCACCCGCCAGCGAGGCCGCCAGGGCGTCGAGGTCGGCCAGGCCGGGCGCGGGCCCCGTCGGAACGTGACCGCCCTCCCCGTCCGGCTGGGCCCGCCGCAGGGCGACCAGGGTCCGGCGCAGGCCGGCCAGGGTCTCCCGGCTGGTGGTCTCGATGGCCGTCAGGGCCTTGCGCGCCTCGGCGGGCCGGGTCTCGATGACCCGGCTGCCGACCCCCGCCTGGATGGCGATCACGCCGATGCTGTGGGCGACCATGTCGTGCAACTCCCGTGCGATGCGCAGGCGTTCCGCGGTCAGCGCCTCTGACACCTCCGACTCGCGCAGTTCGACGGCGTGTTCGCGGCGCTGGCGCAGCAGCAGGCCGGCCATGCCGGAGGCGGCCGTCCCCAGGACCGTGACGAGCAGGCTGCTCGTCATGCCGTACGGGCCCGACGCCAGCCCGGCGACGGCCGGCAGCTCCACCAGGGCCACGGCGATGGCGGCGATGACCGCGTCCCGGCGCGGGCGGGTCGCGACGAGGACCCCGAAGACGAGGGCCACCGGAACGTAGACCAGGTAGCCGTCCGGCGTCCGCGGCCCCTGCTGGGTCCCGAAGGCCAGGACCGTGGAGACCACCAGGGTGAGCGCCAGGGCCGCGCCGGGCCGGCGCCGCAGCAGCCCCGTGAGCAGGCTCAGCGCCAGCGTCAGGACGCCCGCCAGGAGCGGCCCGGCGGCGTCGGGGGCCCCGCCGATGAGCAGGAGCGCGGTGAAGACGTAGAGGGCGGCCCCGCCCCAGTCGAGCAGGGCCGGGCTGCGCCTGCGGGCCGTCGTGGGTGGCGCGTACAGCGCTGTTGTGTTCATGCCTGGACAGTAACCAGGCGCCTCCGCGCGGACATCGGCCCCCGGGCGTACGCCCCCGGGCGGGTCCGCGGCTTCGCTGAAACCCGTTCGGCCGTAAGGCGTTAGAAGGACGGACCGGCGTGGGCGCGCGCGCCCCCGCCCGGTCCGGCCCTTGCCCATACGAGTGCCACGAACGAGTACGAGGAGCGAGATGACGGACGCCACGCAGGCCGGCCCCGGCCGCAGGAGACTGGCAGCCCACTGCCGGCGGATCACGGAAGACCCGTCGTTCGGGATGGGCGTCTTCGTCGTGATCCTGCTCAACGCGGGGCTGATAGGAGCGGAGACGTACAGCGGGCTGGCCGATGCGCACCGCCAGGCCCTGCAGCTGGCCGAGGACGGCTGCCTCACCCTGTTCACGCTGGAGATGCTGCTGCGCCTGGGGGCGTACGCGGACCGGCCGAAAGCATTCTTCCGGGATCCCTGGAACATCTTCGACCTGTTGATCGTCGCCTCGGCCTTCCTGCCGTTCCTGCGCGAGAACACCACCGTGCTGCGGCTGCTGCGCCTCGCCCGCGTGCTGCGCACCGCCCGCTTCCTGCCGCACCTGCGCATCCTGCTGATCGCGGTCGGGCGCAGCCTGCCGGGCACCGCCAGCTTCCTGTTCGTCGGTGCGCTGGTGGTGTACGTGTACGCCATGGTCGGCTGGGTCTGCTTCGCCGAGTCCGACCCGCAGCACTACGGGTCGATCGGCCGGGCCTCGCTCACCCTGTTCCTGCTGACCACCCTGGACGGCCTGACCGATGCCGTCCGGGCGGGGCTGCAGATCTCCCGGTTCAGCATCATCTACTACGCCTCGTACGCGCTGCTCGCCTCGTTCGTGCTGGTCAACGTCCTGATCGGCGTGGTGCTCAACTCCCTCGACGAGGCGCGGGAGATCGAGGAGGCGGACGCCCGGGCCCGCGAGCGCGCGACGAACGCCCTGGATCCGGCCGACGAGGTGCGGGAGCGGATCGCGTCGGCCCGACTCGCGCTGGACGACCTGGAGGCGAGCCTCGCCCACCCCCGGCCGGCCCCCGCCGAGACCGGCGCCTCCGGCCGGGAGCCGGAGCGGCAGCTCGAATCCGCCGTCTGAGCCGCGCCCGGGCGCCGGGGATGTGACGGAAGTCTGACGGACGGCCGCACACCCTGGTGCCGGGGCCGCGGTGGTGGTCGAATCGGCTGGTGAGCACAGACACGCGTACCGAGGATCCCGACGGGCGCGGCGCCCCGGTCGGGCGCCGGCTGGTCCTGGGCACGGTCGCGCTCGGCGCGGCCGCGCTGGTGGCCGCGCCCGCGCTGCGCCGGGCGGTGGAGACCGGGCTCGGCGCGGCCGCCGACAAGGATCCGACCGGCCTGACGGGGCTGCTGCCGAACGGCGGCGGCTTCCGCTACTACTCCGTCACCTCGTCGGTGCCCGAGCGCGGCCCCGCCGACTACCGGCTCACCGTCGACGGCCTGGTGGACCGGCCGCGGACCTACGACCTCGACGCCCTGCGGCGCCTCCCCCAGACCCGGGTGGTGCGCGACGTGCAGTGCGTCACCGGCTGGCGGGTGCCCGGCACCTCCTTCGAGGGGGTGCCGGTGGCCCGCCTGCTGGACGCGGCCGGGGTGCGGCCCGAGGCCCGCGCCATCCGCTTCAGCTGCTTCGACGGCGCGTACACCGAGAGCCTGACCCTCCCCCAGGCGCGGCGCGACGACGTGATGGTGGCGCTGCGCATGCAGGACGCGCCGCTGGGGCACAGCCACGGCGGACCCGTCCGGCTGTACGTCGCGCCGATGTACTTCTACAAGTCGGCCAAGTGGCTGTCCGGCATCACCGTCACCGACAGCGTCGAACCCGGCTACTGGGAGCGGCTCGGCTACGACGTGGACGCCTGGGTCGGCCGCTCGAACGGACGTGACGATGCCCCCACCGTCTGAACCCGCGCCCCGCGTGCGCCGCTTCAGCCGCGCCGAGCGCTGGATCCACCGGACGACGGGCGCCCTCACGGGGGTGTGCGTCGCCTCCGCCGGCGCCCTGTACCTGCCGCAGCTCGCGGAGCTCGTCGGGCGCCGGCACCTGGTGGTCACCGTCCACGTCTGGTCGGGGCTGCTGCTCCTGGTGCCGTTCCTGCTGGGGCTGGGCTCCCGCGCGTTCCGCGCCGATTTGCGGGTCCTGAACCGGTTCGGGCCGCACGACCGGGTCTGGCTGCGCTCGGCGCTGCGCCGCCGGGGTCCGCGTCCGGCCGGGAAGTTCAACGCGGGCCAGAAGGTCTACGCGGCGTGGCTGGCCGGTGCGGTGCTGGTGATGCTGGGCACCGGGCTGCTGATGTGGTTCACCGGGTTCGCGCCGCTGGTGTGGCGGACCGGGGCCACGTTCGTCCACGACTGGCTGGCCCTGGCACTGGGCCTCGTACTCGCCGGGCACATCGGCAAGGCCCTCGGCGATCCGGAGGCCCGGCGCGGGATGCGCACCGGTTTCGTGGGGCGGTGGTGGGCCGACGGCGAGCATCCGCTGTGGCGGCCCGGGGACTGAGCCCCCGCCGGTCGGGCGGGGGCTCGGTCCGGGCGGCGGGTCAGCCGCCGTCGCGGACGGCGACGATGCCGTTGAACACGCCGACGTAGGCGGTGCCGTCGGGGCCGAGGGTGATCGGCGCCCAGTTGTTGTCGTACAGCGGGCCGGTGCCGGTCAGCTGCCGCCAGCGGCGCTCGCCGGTGCGGAAGTCCACCGCGGTGAGGTACCAGGCGTCGATGCCCCAGGCGTTGGGCTCCTTCTCGTAGAAGTAGAGCAGCCCGTTCCCGGTGGAGAGCTTGGGGACGACGGAGGGCGAGCGGATGGCGCTCGACCAGACCGTGTCGCAGCCGCTGCCGTCGGCGCGGACGTCGATGCGGCTGACGCCGCCGGTGACGGACTTGCCGAGCAGCAGCGAGGTGACGTTCTCGTAGCCGTAGTTGTTCTCGACGACGATGCTGTTGCCCCAGGTGATCAGGGAGTTGTCGGTGGTCGAGGCGCCGGAGCCGAAGACGGGCACCGTGCAGACCAGCCGCTCGCCGGCGGGGACGTCCACGCCCCGCTTGTAGACCAGGACGTTCATCCGGTCGTCGGCGTTGTCGGTGATGGCGACGTAGCCGTTGCCGAACAGGTCCGGGGTGGTGCCCGAACCCTGGTTCACGGAGCCGGGCTTGGTACCGGTCCCGCGGTCGTACGTCTGGCGCCACTGCACCTCGGGGGTGCCGTCGGCGGTGGCGCGGAAGCTGTAGAGCGCGTGGTCGGAGACGATGGAGACGCCGTCCTCGGCGACGGAGAAGGAGTTCTGGATCTCCTCGCCCTGCAGCTGGATCGAGCGGATCCGCGAGGTCGCCGGGTCCACGGTGCCGACGCGGCCCTGGCGGGTGACCCACCAGATGCGGCCGTTCCAGTCGGGCATGACGGAGGTGACGGGGTCACAGGTGCCGCTGGGCCACAGGTTGGTCCAGCCGACGCAGTCGTGGGGCACCTGGCCGGTGAGGTCCCAGTCGTCCTCGACGGTGAACTTCCAGCTGCCGTCGGGGTTCTGGCCGTGGGCGAGGCGCAGGATGTGCTGGCGGGAGTCGGCCAGCACGGCCCGGTCCTGGTTGTCCAGGTAGAAGTAGGCGCCGCCCGAGGTGTCCTTGAAGATCTTCGAGAAGTCGAGCGAGGTGATCGCCTCGACCGTCGAAGAACGCTGCGGGAGCTGGTACTCCGCGAGCGTGGCGAGCGTACGGGGCTCCAGGAGCTTGACCTTGAAGCCGGAGAAGGTGCCGCACACGGTGACCAGGCGGCCGCCCGCGTCGAAGGTGGCGGTGGCGCACTCGCCGCCGAGGGCGGCGATCTTCTCGCTGGTGACCTGCGGCTTCCTGCCGAGCGGGCCGGACCACGGCGAGGTGGCGCTGCCGGCCGCGTCGGAGTGCATGCCGCTGCGGCCGTTGGGCGCGAGGTGGGGGTGCTGCGGCGGGGCTTCGCCGGGGAGCGGCGCGGCGGCGGCGGGGCCGCCGTCGTAGTGGCTGACCAGGCGGTGGCCGGGGGCCTGGGGGATCTCTTCGGCCTGGGCCGCCGGGGCGATCCCGTACATCACCGTCAGCGCGGTGAGGGCGGGGACCACAGCGCAGTTCAGCGCTCTTCGGAACATCGGGGCATCCTCCTTGTTCTTCAGTTTTGTTGACAATGTGTCTGACATCGCGCCGCCGCCAGACGCTAGATCGCACTGCCCGAGGAGTCCATGGAAGAGCCGGATGATTCACGAAGGCGCAACAAGTCGATCACTCGACGGTGCGGCCGTTGATCTCCTTCCAGTGGACCGTACGGTCGCACCAGCGGCCGAGCAGGACCGGATCGTGGCCGACTGCGAGCAGTCCGGCGCCGGTCTCGGCGCGGTACTCCTCGACCACCCCGACGAGGGCCGCCGTGGTGGAGGCGTCGAGCATCGCGGTCATCTCGTCGCAGACCAGCCAGCGCGGCCGCAGCACCAGCGCCCGGGCCACGCAGGCGCGTTGCAGCTGCCCGTCGCTCACCTCGTGGGGCCGCCGGGCGAGCAGGTCCGGGCCGAGGCCGACCCGTTCGGCCAGCTCCGGCACGGTGGAGGCCACGGCGTGACGACGGCCCGTGGCGCGGAGCGGTTCGGCGACGAGGTCGTGGAGCCGCAGGCGGGGGTCCGCGGAGAGACGGGGCTGCTGGAAGACGACGCCGACTTCGATGCGCAGGGAGCGCGGGGCCCGGTGCCGGAAGCCGGTCACGGTGCGGCCGCCGAGGGCCACGGTCCCCCGGTCGGGGCGGTGCAGCAGGGCCGCCACCCGGGCCAGGGTGGACTTGCCGCAGCCGCTGGGCCCGAGCAGCCCGAGGGCCTCGCCGGGGTGCAGCGCGAGGTGCGCGTCCCGGACGACGGGCTCGTGGCGGCGGTAGCCGGCGGTGACGCCCTTGAGCTCAAGCACGGTGGCAGGCCACCCCTTCGGTGAACGGGGGCCGGGCGGCCCGGCAGGTGGCGTCGGCCAGGGCGCAGCGCGCGGCGAAGGCGCAGCCGGGCGGGAGGTTCCCGAGCTCGGGCGGAACGCCGGGGATCGGGGTGAAGGCCCGCTCGGGGAGGGCGTCGAGCAGGCCCCGGGCGTAGGGGTGGCGGGGTCCGGGCGCGCCGAAGAAGGCTCCGGCGGGGGCGGTCTCCACGATCCGGCCCGCGTACATGACGGCGACGGTGTCGGCGACGCGCCGGGCGGCGGCCAGGTCGTGGGTGATCATCAGCAGGGCGCGGCCGGCGTCGCGGGTGTGGGCCCGCAGTTCGTCGACGGTGCGGTGGACGAGGTCCCGGTCGAGGCCGGTGGTCGGCTCGTCGGCGAGGAGCAGGGGTGCGTCCCCGACGAGCGCGAGGGCGGTGGCGGCGCGCTGGGCGAGGCCGCCGGAGAGTTCGTGGGGGTACCGGTCGAGGTGGTCGGCGGGGAACGCGGCCCGCGCGGCCGCGGCTTCGGCGGCCGCGCGCAGCTCCGCCTTCCCGCCTTCGGGGGCGGCCAGTTCCCGGACGGTCTCCTCCAGCTGGGAGCGGACGGTGCGGACCGGGGTGAGGTGCGCGGCGGGGCTCTGCGGGACCAGGCCGACGCGGCGGCCCCGTACCGTGCGGGCCAGGGTCCTCTCACCGGCGGCGAGCAGGTCGAGGCCGTCGGGGAGCAGGGCCGACCCGGCGGTCTCGGCGTTGCCGGGGAGCAGTCCGAGCAGGGCGGAGGCGAGGACGGACTTGCCGCAGCCGCTCTCGCCGACGAGGGCGAGGCAGGCGCCGGGGCGCAGCCGGAAGGTGGCGTCGGTGACGGCCTCGACGGAGCGCCCGCCGCGCATCCGGAAGCGCACCGAGAGCCGCTCCACGCGGAGCACGTCGCCGTCCGCCGCCGGCAGGGGTGTGGTCACAGCGTCAGCTCCGAGCGGCGTCGGGGGTTCAGCCGGTCCCGCCAGGCGCCCGCGAGGCCGGCGAGGGCCAGCGTCGGGACGATGAGCAGCAGGCCGGGGAAGAGGGTGGGCCACCAGTCGCCGGCCAGGAGCGAGCCGCGGGCGCTCTGGGCGAGGGTGCCGAGGCTGGCCTGGTGGGCCGGCAGGCCGAGGCCGAGGAAGGACAGGGCGGACTCGTGCCACATGGCGTGCGGGATCATCAGCACGGCGGCCAGCCCGGCCTGGGGCAGGACCCCGGGCACCAGGTGGCGTACGGTCACCCGCCACCGCGAGGCGCCGCCCGAGACGGCCGCGTCCACGTACGGGCGGCCCCGCAGCGAGAGCACCTCGGCGCGCACGATCCGGGCGGTGGACAGCCAGTGGGTCAGCGCCACCGACACCACCACGGGCCAGACGCCGGGCCGGAACAGGGCCACGATGAAGATGCCCAGCAGCAGGTGCGGGATCGAGGACAGGGTGTCGACGGCGCGCATGACGAGCCGGTCGGTCCAGCCGCCCAGTGCCCCGGCGGCCGCGCCCACGGCCGTGCCGAGCACGCCGGCGGCGAGCGCCGCCACCAGGCCGGCCAGCAGGGAGACGCGCAGCCCGTAGACGCAGCGCAGGAGCAGGTCGCGGCCCACGTCGTCGGTGCCGAAGGGGTGGTGCCAGGAGGGCGGCAGCAGCTTCGCGGAGAGGTCGACGGCCTGCTGGTCGAGCTGCGCCAGCGGGGGCACCAGCAGGACGGCCAGGGCGATCAGGACGGCCACGGCCGCCGAGGCGCGCAGCCGCGTGGTGCGGGTGGAGCGGCGGTCACCGCCGCGGCGGCGCCACCGCCTGGGCTCCCCGGGGGTCTCAGCCATCGAAGCCCACCCTCGGGTCCGCCAGCCCGTACAGCAGGTCGGACAGCAGGTTCCCGGCCAGCACCGCGGCGGTGGCCAGTACGGTCAGGGCGGCCAGCAGCGGGAAGTCCACCGAGGTGGCGGCCTGGACGGTGGCGGCGGCGATGCCGGGCCAGCTGAACACGGTCTCCACCAGCAGGGCGCCGGTGATCAGTTCCGGCACCCGGGAGCCGATGAGGGTGAGCATCGGCAGCATCCCGGAGCGCAGCCCGTGGCCGAGCAGGACCCTGCGCTCGGACAGGCCCCGCGCGCGGGCTCCCCGTACGGGGTCCTCCGCCAGGGCGTCGGCCACGCCCTGGCGCACGTAGAGGAAGAACCAGGGCAGTTGGGAGACGCCGAGCACGAGCGCGGGCAGCACCAGGTGGGAGGCGACCTGGCCGGCGGTGACGGTGTCGCCGGCGGCGTCCGTGAGCCCGCCGGAGGGCAGCGCGCCGAGGCGGACCGCGAAGAACCAGACGGCGAGCAGCCCGAGCCAGAAAGCGGGGGCCGCCTCCAGGGTGTAGGCGAGGGCGGATGCCCCGCGGTCCAGGAGGCCGCCCTGGCGGCGGGCGGCGAGCACGCCGAGGACCGTGCCGAGCAGGACGGCCACGGCGAAGGCGCAGCAGGCGAGCAGCACCGACCAGCCCAGGCGTCCGGCGATGACGTCGGCGACGGGCTGGCGCATGACGGCGGAGGTGCCGAGGTCGCCGGTGAGCGCCGAGGTCAGCCATTCCCACCAGCGGGTGACGAGGGGCCGGTCCACGCCCAGGTTGGCGCGCAGCTGGTCGAGTTCAACCTGCGAGGCGGTCAGGCCCGCGGTGCCCGCGTACGCCTTGACGGGGTCGAAGGGGGACAGCGCGGCGACGGCGAACACGCCGAAGGTGACGACGAGCAGGACGGGGGCGGCGAACAGGGTGCGCCGCCCCGCCATGCGTGCCATCGGCCCCCAGGGGAGGCGGCGGCTCACTTCTGCTTCGGCTTCCAGCTCTCGACGTTCCACCAGGGGCCGGAACCGAGGCCGTGGTCGTGCGGTTCGACCTGGGTGCCGGGGCCGTCCCACTTGTCGTTCACGACGTAGAGGTGGTCGATGTGGGTGAGGAAGACGTAGCCGGGGTTCTTGACGAGTTCGCGCTGCACGGTGTCGTACGCGGCCTTGCGCGCGGCCGGGTCGCCGCTCTTGCGGGCGTCGGCCAGCGCCCGGTCGACCACCGGATTGTCGTACCGGGCCATGTTGTTGAAGCCGTCGCCCGCGAGGGCGGAGGTCAGCAGGAGGTACTGGTCGAAGTCGGGGTCGGCCGGGGAGCCGCCGCCGGCGAGGACGGCGTCGGTCTTCATCCGGGGTTCGATGACCTCCCACGTCCCGGATTCGGTCTTGACCTCGATGCCCGCCTTCTTGGCGTCGGAGGCGAAGGCCAGCGCGTGGTCCTGGCGGATCTTGTCGCCGGAGGTGTACCAGAGCGGGAAGGAGGCGCGGACGCCGTCCTTGACGCGGATGCCGTCCTCGGCGGGCTTCCAGCCGGCGTCGTCGAGGATCTTCTTCGCCCGGTCGAGGTCGTGGGCGCGCTCGGTGCCTGCGGTGAACCAGGGGCTGTCGGTGGGGACCGGGCCGTAGGCGGCCTTGCCCGCGCCGTCCAGGAGCTTGTCGACCATGGTCTTCCGGTCGACGGCGATGTCCAGGGCCTGCCGGACGGCGGTGTCGCCGGTGACCTTGTGGTGCGTCGGGAGGGTCACGTTGCGGTAGTCGAAGGTCTTCGCGGCGAAGGTCTTGCGCGCCTTGTCGGAGGCGAAGCCCTTCGCCAGGTTCGGCGGCAGGATCGCGGCGTCCAGTTCGCCGGAGCGCAGCCGGGTGGCGCGGACGTCGTCGTCCTTGATGACGGCCATGGTGAACCTCTTCACGGCGGGCTCGCCTCCCCAGTAGGAGGGGTTCGCCCTGAAGCCGATCTTCTCGCCCTTGGACCAGCCGGTGAGCACGTAGGGGCCGGTGCCGACCGGCTTGGTGGTGAACTCGCCGCTGTTGACGTCCTGCCGGCCCGCGAGGTGTTCGGGGGCGATGGGCAGGACGGTGCGCTCGGCGAAGGGCGCGTAGGGGTACTTCAGGGTGAAGACGACGCGGTCCGGGCCCTGCGCGGTGACGCTCTCGATCGCGTCCAGCTCGGTCTTGGAGGCGTTGTTGGTGCGCGGGTCGAGGATGGTCCGGTAGGTGAACTCGACGTCCTTGGCGGAGAAGGGCTCCCCGTCGCTGAACTTCACGCCCTGGCGCAGCTTGTAGGTGTACGTACGGCCGTCGGCGGAGACCTCCGGCAGGGCTTCGGCCAGCGCGGGCCCCAGCTTCATGTCCGCGTCGTGGGTGAGCAGCCCGTCGAAGATCTTGGAGTTGCCGTCCTTGCCGTAGCCCAGCAGCGGGCTGAGGCTCTCCGGCTCGGTGGCGATGCCGACCACGGCGGAGTCGGCCGCGCCCGCGGGTCCCGAGGGGTTCGAGCAGGCCGTCACGCCCGTGATGAGTGCGGCGGCGAGCGCGGCTCCGGCCGCTCCCCGTACTGTCCGGGCCGTCATGCTGTGCACATCCCTGTTTACGGTCATCTGTTATTGCAAAGAGATCGCAATAATGCCAGACGGGTTCAGAAGAAGACGAACCCGGCCACATCGCCACCCCTTCCCGACCATCACCGGCCCTCGCCGGCGCCGTCGCCCGCAGGGGTCTTGCCCGGTCGGCGCCGCGCGTGCCATATATGTCTAGACCTTTACGAGGCAGTCTTGGCAAGGAAGCGCAGGAAGGCACCCCGTGCGACGCACCGCTCCCCCGCGCCCCCTCACCGCGGTCCTCGCGCTCGGCCTGGCGCTCGGGGCACTGACGGCCTGCGACACGGGTGACACCCGGCCCCCGCACCCGCCCGGCGGGCTCACAGCCCAGGCGGGCAGCGCCACTTCGGTGCACGTCATGTGGGAGTCGGCCGCCCCCGCCGACGGGGTCACCGGCTACCAGGTCTTCCAGGCCGGGCGGCTGGTCCGGGAACTCCCGGCCGACAAGACCATGGTGGACGTGACCGGGCTCGCCCCGCAGACGGCCTACGACTTCACCGTCCGCGCCCGGGACGCCGCCGGGAACCGCTCCGCCCTCAGCGCCCCGGCCCGGGCCACCACCCCGGCGGCCAGGGCCGAGGACCACCGTGCGCCCACCGCCCCGCCCGCCACCACCGGCCGCGCCGAGGGGCCCCGCGCGGTCCGGCTGGAGTGGGCCGCGGCGACGGACGACACCGGCGTGAGCGCGTACGACGTCCTCCAGGGCGGCATCCGCATCCACACCACGGGCCCCGGCGAGCGCGCCACCACCCTCACCGGCCTCCAGCCGGGCACCGCCTACTCCTTCACCGTCCGGGCCCGGGACGGCGCCGACAACTCCTCCCCCGACGGCCCCGCCGTCGCCGTGACCACCCCGCCCGACCCCGCCCAGGGCCCCGGCACCGCGCCCGGCGCGTTCACCGCGACGGCCTCACCCGGCACGGTCGACCTCGCCTGGACCCCGCCGGACACCGGGCGCCCGACGAGCGAGTACCAGCTCTACGTCAACGACCGGCCCGTCACCGTCATCCAGTTCGGCTCCGGCGCCGTCCCGGCCGGCCGGGCCTCCTACCGGCTCACCACGACCGAGCCGGCCGGGACCCTCTGGACCCTGAAACTCCGCGCCCGGCTGCCCGACGGCAACTGGGGAGCCTTCGGAGAGGAACGGCGGATCACGCTCCCCGGCTGAGCCCGCCCGCACGGAACGGGCACCGATCACACGCCGATCCGACGCGAACGGCATTGCCGCGAAAGAAGATCGCGCACAATACAACCGTGTTCGGTGAGTACTCGGTCAACGACAATCAGGCAGACTCCGCGGGTGGCAGCCCTGCGCCAGACTCTGGCGCCGTGCCGGGAAACCTGCCGCCGGAGACGGCGAGCTTCGTCGGCCGGGAGCACGAACTCGCCCGGCTCGACGCTCTGTTGCGCGACCGAAGACTGATCACCCTGACCGGGGTGGGGGGCGTGGGCAAGTCCCGCCTCGCCCGCCGCGCGGTGGACCGCGCCGCGGCCCGGCGCGACGGGATCTGGTGGGTGCAGCTCTCGCCGCTGCGCGATCCCCGGCTGCTCACCGCGACCGTGGCCCACGCCGTCGGCCTCGCCGACCATTCCGCGCACGCCCTCGACGAGGAACTGTGCGCCTGGATGGCCGACAAGGAACTCCTCCTCGTCCTCGACACCTGCGAGCACCTCGTCAGCGAGGTCCGCCACCTGGCGGCCGAACTCCTGCAGTCCGCACCCGGGCTGACGGTGCTGACCACCTCCCGGGAACGGCTGGGCTCCCCCGGCGAGACGGTGGTCGACGTACGCCCCCTGCCCTTCGAGGGGCCCGACAGCGATGCCCTGGCCCTCTTCCGGGCCCGCGCCCTCGCCGCCACCCCCGGGGCCGCCGCCGTCTTCGACGACCCGGAGCGGATCCCCGTCGCCGCCGAGGTCTGCCGCCGCCTCGACGGCATCCCGCTCGCCCTGGAACTGGCGGGCGCCCGGCTGCGGCTGTGGACGCTGGAGGAGCTCGCCGAGCGGCTGGGCGCCCGCTTCGAGGTGCTCACCGACGGCCGCGCCGCGCACCTGCCCCGGCACCGGACGATGCGCACCGCGATCGGCTGGAGCCACGAGCTGTGCGAGCCGGTGGAACGGCTGCTGTGGGCCCGGCTGTCGGTGTTCACCGGGGACTTCGACGTGGCCGCCGCCCGGGCCGTGTGCTCCGGCGGACCGCTCGCCCCGGCCCGGGTGGAACGGGTGCTGGAGGGGCTGGTCGCGAAGTCCGTCGTACGCCGCTCCGAGGCGCGGGGGGCGGGCGCGCGCTACCTGATGCTCGACACCATCCGCGAGTTCGGCCACGACTGGCTGGCGGAACTGGGCGAGGTGCGGACCGTCGCCGACCGGCACGCCCACTGGTACGCCGCGCTGTCGCGGGCCGCCGACCAGGGGTGGATGGGGCCCGGCCAGGTGGAGTGGTACCGCCGCATGACGGCCGAGCACGCGCAGCTGCGCACCGCCCTGGAGCACCTGCTGGGCACGCAGCCGGCCGCGGCCCTGGAGACGGCCGGCGCCCTGTGGTTCTTCTGGTTCGCCTGCGGGCACGTCCACGAGGGCCGCGGCTTCCTGGAACGGGCCCTGCGCGAGGCCCCGCCCGGGGACGCCGCCCGTGCCCAGGGGCTGTGGGCCCTCGGGCTGACGATGCTGCTCCAGGGGGACATGGAGGGGGCCCGGGAGACCGGCGCCCGGTGCACCCGGGTGGCGGCCGGGCTCGCCGACCCGGAGCCGGAGCTGCGCGCCGCCTACCTGAGGGCGGTGTCGGTCCTGATGCCGGGCGACCCCGGGGCGGCGCTCGCGCTGGCGGGGCCCCGGGCGCGGGCGGGCCACGGCGGGCGGACCAGCGGGGCGGGCTGGCTGCTGTGCCGGCTGGCCACCGGGTACGCCCTGTGCGACCTCGGGCGCTTCGAGGAGGCCGCCGAGGAGGCGCGGGGGCTGCGCGAGTCCTGCGCGGAGCTGGGCGAGCGCTGGCTGCGGGCGTACGCCGACTACATCCTGGCCGTCGCCGCGCTCGGGCTCGGCCAGCACGGGGAGGCCGCCCGGCACGTACGGGCCATGCTCTCCGGCAAGCGGCTGCTGGGCGACCGCTTCGGCATCGCGCTGGGCCTGGACGTGCTCGCGGCCGCCGTGGCGGGCCTCGGCGACGGGGAACTGGCCGCGCGGCTGCTCGGCACCGGGCACGCCTGGTGGCGCACCGTGGGACGGCCGCAGATGGGCGGGGCACCCTCGCTGATGGCCCTGCGGGACCAGGGCGAACGGCAGGCGCGGGCGGCGATCGGCGACGAGGCGTACGAAAGCGCCTTCATGGGTGGTGCGGCGGCGTCCACCGGCTGAGGCGCGGCCGGTGGACGCCGTAATCGTTCCGGGGCTCCCGTCAGTACGGGAGGGGTCTGCCCGACGGTGTGCGCAGATCCAGGTCTCGGGGGGCGGGCTTGGGGACGGGCTTGCGGATCAGCTGCTGGCGCATGCTGCCTCCTCGCTCAGACCAGGGCAGGCCGGCGGGGTTCCACCGTCCGGCCTTCGGGGAGCAGTTCACCGGTGTCGTCGAACACCACCACGCCGTTGCAGAGCAGGTTCCACCCCTGTTCCGGGTGGGAGGCCACGGTGCGGGCAGCGTCGTGATCGGCGCTGTCGGCGGGCGGGCAGGGGGGCTGGTGGGAGCACATTGGCGCACCTCCTCGCAGAGTGGGGCGGGAGGGCCGGTGGTCACCCGGTCGAATCCGCGATCCACGGTGGCGGTGAGTATTGCTGATCGCCACCCCCGGACGGAACCCATATTCGAGGTCCAGTTCAGGGTGTGTATGCCCGCTCACCATGCGCTCATGCCCGTCATCCGGATCATTCGCGGCGGCTCGCGGACGCCGGCCGGGGCCGGCGGCGGGTGACGGACCGGGAACGGCACGGCGCGCGGGTCCCGCTCACCAGGACGATCACCGGGAGCCCGCCGCCGACGGGCACCGGAACGCGCTTCGGGGCACGCGCGGGAGTGGGCAGGATCACGTGTGGCGACCCCCTGGAAACCGTGCGCCGGGAGCCCCCGCGCGAGGTCCGGCCGACCGGCCCCCGAGGGCTCCGGCTAGGGTGCCGTGATCGCCGCACGATGATCACCGCGCACCCCAGGAGACCGCCGTGGCCACACCTCCGCCGCCCTACGGACCCGGCCCCTACGGCCCGTACACCCCGGCGCCGGGCCCCCAGGGGCCGTACGCCGCCCCGCAGGCGCAGGGCCCGTACGCGTACCCCCAGCCGCCCGCCGGCCCGTACGGCCCGTACGGCCCGCCTCAGCCGCGGCCGGACGCGTACGTCCTCCCGTACCCGCCGGGTGTCCACGGCTGCCGCCTGTGCGGGGCGGTGCCCGCCGCTCCCGCGACCGTGCGCGGCCACCAGGGCATGCTCGTGCTGATGCGGTTCCTGAGCGCGCCGGGGCCGTTCTGCCGCGACTGCGGCACGTCCACCTACCGCCGGATGTCCGCCGACACCCTGTGGCAGGGCTGGTGGGGTCCGCTGTCGCTGTTCATCACCCCGGTCACCCTGCTGATCAACCTCGGCCCGCGGTCGGCCTTCCGCGGGCTCGCCCCGCCGACCGGCGGCTTCCGGCCCCCGCTGGACCCGGGGCGCCCGCTGTGGCGGCGTCCGGCCGCGCTGCTGTTCCTCGTACCGGTACTGCTCCTCTTCCTCTCGGTCGCGGCGCTCCTCGTGATCGGCCTGGTGGTCGGCGAGGAGCACGGGGCGACCACGCTGACCGCAGGGCAGTGCGTGCGCAACGCGGGCGACTGGCACGACCAGGACCTGCGGGTGGTGCCCTGCGGCTCGGCGTCGGCCGAGTTCCGCGTCAGGGGGCTGCTGGAGCCCGGCGCGACGTGCGCGGACGGGGACTTCTACGCGGACCTGAAGTACGGCCCGGGCGGCGTCCGCACCAACTGCCTCGCACCGCTGCGCTGAAAGCCGGAAAGGGGGCGGGCCACCGGCCCCACCCCCCCTTGCCCGTCTCCGCGGCTAGCGGATCGGCATGCCCGAGAGGGTCCGCGCGATCACGAGCCGCTGGATCTCGCTGGTTCCCTCGAAGATGGTGTAGATGGCCGCGTCCCGGTGCATCCGCTCCACCGGGTACTCGCGGGTGAAGCCGTTGCCGCCGAGGATCTGCACCGCCTGGGCGGTGACCTTCTTCGCCACCTCGCTCGCGTAGAGCTTGGACATCGAGCCCTCCGCCGAGGTGAACGGCTTGCCCGCGACCGCCATCCACGACGCCCGCCACACCAGCAGCCGGGCGGCGTCGATCTGCGTGCGCATGTCGGCGAGCTGGAAGGCGACGCCCTGGTTGTCGATGATCGGTCGGCCGAACTGGGTGCGGGTCTTGGCGTAGTCGAGGGCGACCTCGTACGCGGCGCGCGCCGTGCCCACGGCCATCGCGCCGACCGCGGGCCGCGAGGCCTCGAAGGTGGCCATCGCGGCGTTCTTCACGCGCTCGCCGCCGCCGGCCGCCGCCCGCTCGCGGGCCCGGGCGAGCCGCTCGTCGAGCTTCTCCTTGCCGCCGAGCAGGCAGGACCCGGGCACGCGTACGTCCTCCAGGACCACTTCCGCCGTGTGCGAGGCGCGGATGCCGTGCTTCTTGAACTTCTGTCCCTGCGACAGCCCCGGGGTGTTCGGCGGGACGATGAAGGAGGCGTGCCCCTTGGTGCCCAGCTCCGGGTCGACCACGGCGACGACGATGTGGACGTTGGCTATGCCGCCGTTGGTCGCCCAGGTCTTGGTGCCGTTCAGCACCCACTCGTCCTTGGCCTGGTCGTACACGGCCCGCGTGCGCATGGCGCCGACGTCGGAACCGGCGTCCGGCTCGGAGGAGCAGAAGGCGCCGACCTTCACGTCGTCCGGGGTGCCGTACATCTGGGGGATCCAGGTGCCGATCTGCTCCTCGGTGCCGTTGGCGAGGACGCCGATGGCCGCGAGACCGGTGCCGACGATCGACAGGGCGATGCCCGCGTCGCCCCAGAAGAGCTCCTCCATGGCCATCGGGACGCCGAGGCCGGTCGGGTCGAAGAACTGCTGGGCGTAGAAGTCCAGGGAGTAGATGCCGACCTTGGCGGCCTCCTGGATGACGGGCCACGGAGTCTCTTCGCGCTCGTCCCATTCCGCGGCCGCGGGCCTGATCACGTCGGCGGCGAAGCCGTGGATCCAGTCGCGGACCTGCTTCTGGTCGTCGTTGAGCTCCATGGTGAATTCCGCCATGTCCCCTCCAGCTGTCTCACACGGCCGTCAGCAGATCCGCTCCCGCGAGTTACTGCTGGTAACCCGAACAATGGCCACAGTCTGTTACCGGCCGGTAAGCACTGTCAAGCGGCGCCGGGTTCGAACGCGCGGGTGTGCGGGGTGTTACGTTGCGTGGGCGTCACGCACCATCGCAAGGGCGGGGAGAGAAACACGTCATGCACACCACTCAGCAGGCCGGAGAGCCGGGAGCGGCGGAACGCCGTCGGCGGGAGCTGCTCGAGGCGGCGGACCGCGTCGTCCTCAGGGACGGCCCCAAGGCGTCCATGAACGCCATCGCGGCCGAGGCGGGCATCACGAAGCCGATCCTCTACCGGCATTTCGGCGACAAGGCCGGGCTCTACCAGGCCCTCGCCGTCCGGCACACCGACGCCCTGCTGGACTCGCTGCGGGCCGCGCTCGACGCGCCCGCCGAGCGGCGCCGGCGGGTGGAGGCCACCCTCGACACCTACCTCGCCGCCATCGAGGCCCGGCCGCAGGTGTACCGGTTCCTGATGCACCCGGCCGAGGACCCGCAGAGCCCCGAGCGCGGATTCGACGTAGGTCTGCACTCGGCCCCGCTGCTGCGCCGGCTCGGCGAGGAACTGGCCCAGGTGATCGGCGAACGCGTCGACCTCGGCCCGGGCGGCGAGCGGCTCGCCCGGATCTGGGGGCACGGCATCGTCGGCATGATGCACGCCGCCGGGGACTGGTGGCTCGGCGAACGCCCCTGCGGCCGGGCCGAGCTGGTGACCGGGCTCACCGACCTGCTCTGGGGACGCCTCGCCACCGCGGGCAACCGCGCGGACGGCCCGGGCTTCTAGGCCCTGTCGTCGAAGCGGCGCCACGGGGCCGGGGGCGGCGCCCCCGGTCCCGGCCCGCGCCCGGCGGTCCCGCTCAGCCGCGCGGCGCCCCCGCGCCCCACGGTGCCTTGCGGATCGCCCGGCGCAGCCGGCGGGCGCGCAGGCCGGTCACCCGGTCCGCGTACACGGTGCCGTCGAGGTGGTCGCACTCGTGCTGGAGGCACCGGGCGAAGAATCCGGTGCCCTCGATCCGTACGGGCGACCCGTCGGAGGTCACCCCTTCGACGACCGCCCGGTCGAAGCGGACGGTGCCCGCCTCCAGGCCGGGCAGGGACAGACAGCCCTCGGGGCCGCGGAATTCGTCCCCGTCGGCGACGACGAGGCGCGGATTGACGATGTGGCCCACATGCCGGACGTCCTCGTCGTCGGGGCAGTCGTAGACGAAGACCCGCTGCCCGACGCCGACCTGGTTCGCGGCGAGGCCGACGCCCTGGGCGGCGTACATCGTGGCGAACATGTCCTCGATGAGACGGTCGAGTTCGGGGCCGAAGGCCGTGACCTCCGCGCAGGCGGAGTGGAGCACCGGATCACCCAGCAGGCTCATGGTGCGGACGAGTCCGGTGGTACCGGGGATGGGGCGCTGTCGCATGGCCGTAAGGGTACGACGGGCGAATATATGAGGAGATCCGCGGCAGCCTGGGGGCGCCGCGGTCAAGGCCCCGGCCGGTACTGGATAGGCTGGGGCCGACCGACGCAAGGAGGACAAGGGACGATGGCAGGCAACACGGAGCCGCTTTCGCCGCGGGCCAAGCTGGCCGTGACGGCGGGCAAGGCCGCGGCGGCGGTGTCGCGGGCCGCGGGACGCGGAAGCGGATCGGTGATCGGTGGCAAGGTCGCACTCAGGCTGGACCCCGATCTTCTCGGCGCGCTGGCGCAGCATCTCGATGTCGTCCTCGTCTCCGCGACGAACGGCAAGACCACGACGACCCGGCTGATCGCGGGCCTCGGCGTCGACACGTACCGCTTCTCACTGGCCTGGCCCCGCATCCAGCCGGCCGGCCGGGGGCCGGCCAACGCGAAGGGGCTCGACTTCTACAAGCGGCTGGTCGACGAGCTCCAGGGG
>NZ_JBHWBP010000099.1:0-23453 GCF_042735575.1 Streptomyces sp. NPDC059564
GTGCCAGATTGGCCGGAGAAGGGCTGCCGTCGGGCGCCGTGATCGAGCAGACCGCGCGCGGGTTTCCCGGGTTCGACGACGGCATCATGGAACTCTGCCGCCGAGTCCGGTTCCGGGCGGGGGCGGGGGCGGGCGTCGAGGGTGGCGGTGCTCGCCGTCACCGCCGCCCTCGGCGCGGTGTGGCCTCAGCGTCCCTGGAGGGTCTTGACGTTGTCGCCGAAGGTCCAGTTCCGGGAGCCGTCCCAGTTGAGGGACCAGGTCATCAGTCCCTTGAGCTGGTTGCCGTAGGAGTTCCACGCCTGGGACACCAGGCTCGGCGGCATGTAGCCGCCGCCCGCGCCCGACTGCGCGGGCAGGCCGGGGACCTGTTTGTCGTACGGCACCTTGATCGTGGTGTTCTGGACGACCAGACCGCGGTTGAGGCAGTCCGTCTGCGCCTTGAAGCCGGCGACGGTTCCCGCGGAGTACGAGTCCCCGGAACAGCCGTACATGCTGCCGTTGTAGTACTGCATGTTCAGCCACCACAGCCGGCCGTTGTCCGCGTACTTCTTGACGACGGGCAGGTACGCGCCCCAGATCGAGCCGTAGGCGACGCTGCCGCCGGTGACGTACGCCGTCTCGGGGGCCATCGTCAGGCCGAAGCCGGCCGGCATCTGCCCGAGCACGCCGTCGATGATGCGGATCAGATTGGCCTGGGACGCGGAGAGCCGGGTGATGGTGCCGGAGCCGACGAGACCCGTCTCGATGTCGATGTCGATCCCGTCGAAGTTGTACTTCTTGAGGAGGGGCACGATCGTCGCCACGAACCGGTCCGCGACGGCGCTGGAGCTGAGGTCGATGCCCGCCGCCGCGCCGCCGATGGACATCAGCAGGGTGAGGCCGTCCTGTTTGGCCTGGCACATCTCGGTGGGGGTCGGCACCTTCACGGTGCTGTCCATGCCGTCCTCCCACAGGACGGTGCCGTCCGGACGGATCACCGGGAACGCGGCGTTGATGACGTTGTAGCCGTGGGCGCGGATGCGGCTGTCGGTGAGCGGGATCCATCCGAGCGGCGGGTGGACGCCGTTGGCGGCGCCGTCCCAGTTCTCCCAGTACCCCTGGAGGACCTTGCCCGCGGGCTTCGGCTTCACCGCGCAGGTGTCGGCGGCGGGCGCCGCGGAAGGGGGCGCGGTCGCCGCGGCGGCGGGTAACTGGGTGAGGAGCGCCGTCGCGAGTCCGGCGCCGAGCAGGCGGATGCTTCTACGGATCATGGGGGGTGCTCCTTCGTGCCGTTCGCGCGGGGGCAGGAGGTGCGCCACAACGTAAAGTTGGTCCAGACCATCCGTCAAGGGTGCCGACGCCGCTCCGGGCCGTGCAGGTCGGCCTGGGTGAAGGAGCCGCCGATCCAGCGGGCGTCGGGGTCGGCCGGGTCGAGGGGGCCGTGCGCGGCGAGGAGGGCCTCGGCGTAGACCTCGGCGTCGTCCTGCGGGGCGTAGCCGAGGGCCCGGGCGGAGCCGAGGTCCCACCAGGCGCGGGTGTTGGCGCTGATGGCGTTGACGATGGTGTGGCCGACGTCGGGGGCGGTGAGGGCGGCGTGGACGAGGCGGGCGCAGTCGGCGGGGCTGAGCCAGGTGGCGAGCATGCGCACCGTCCGGGGTTCGGCGTAGCAGGAGCCGATGCGCAGGGACACGGTCTCCACCCCGTACTTGTCGGCGTACAGCGAGGCGAGGTTCTCGCCGAAGGCCTTGGAAAGGCCGTAGTACGTGTCCGGTCGGGGCGGCACGTCGCTGCCGATGGGGGCGCCGCCGGTGAGCGGGACGTAGCCGACGGCATGGTTGGTGCTGGCGAAGACGACCCGGCGGACGCCTTCGAGCCGGACGGCTTCGTAGAGGTGGTAGGTGCCCCGGATGTTGGCTTCGAGCACGGCGTCGAAGGTGTCTTCGAGCGCGATGCCGCCGAGGTGGACGACGGCGTCGACGCCGCGGACCGCCGCGCGTACGGCGTCGGCGTCGCCCAGGTCGCACACGAGGGACTCGGCCCCCTCGACGGGTTTCAGGTCGGTGAGGCGCAGCCGGTAGCCGTAGCCGGGCAGGCTCGCCCGCAGGAAGCCGGCGACGCCGCCGGCGGCTCCGGTGAGCAGGACGGTGGTGGGCGGGGTCATGAGCGGAACTCCTTCGTCAGGTCGGTGAGCGGCCGGCCTCTCCGGCGGCCGGCCTCCCGCCTCCTGTCGGACCGGTCCGCCGCACCGCGCCGGGTCAGGCGCAAGCCGTCGACCCGGTGATGGTGGCGAGGGCGTCGCCGAGGGCGGAGGTGCCCGGCGGGCGGTCGCGCCAGCGGGCGCCGATGTGGCCGTCCGGCCGGATGAGCAGGGCCCCGTCCGGGGAGAGGCCGCAGAGCCCGGCCTGCTCCTCGGAGAGGATCTCGACGCGCAGCGGCCACGCTCCGGCGGCCTGCCGCTTCCCGTGGGCGGGGTCCGCGGTGAGCAGGGTGAACCATTCGCCGAAGGCGTCGAGCGTGGAGCGGCCCTGTGCGAGCCAGAGGTGTGGCATGCGGCGGCCCGGATCCGCGGTGGGGACGTAGTCCGTGCCCTCGCCGGACGGCTCCGGGAGTGGGGCGCCGTCGTCGGTGAGGACGGCGCCCGAGCGGTAGGTGATGCCGAGGACGAGGTCGAGCTGGGCGAAGTACCGCTCCGACCAGGGTGCTTCGCTCCCCTCGGACGCCGCTTCGCCGCCGCGGAGCTGCTCGCGGCGTCGGCTCTGCACGTCGATCGCACGCTTCGTGTTGGCCACCGCCTGGCGGAGGGTCAGCTGGGCGACGGGGTGCCGTTCGGCCTCGTAGCTCTCCAGCACGCCGGCACCGGCCCACCCATGGAGCACTCCCGCCAGTTTCCAGCACAGGTTGTGCACGTCGGCGATGCCGGCGTTCATGCCCATGCCGCCGAAGACGGGGATCGCGTGCGCGGCGTCGCCGGCCAGCAGGACCCGGCCGCGGCGGAAGCGTTCGGCGACGAAGGCGTTCATCACCCAGTGCTGGACCCGCAGTACGTCGGCCCGTACGCCGGCGCCCGGGCCGAGGGCGCGCGAAACGAGGGCGGACCAGTCGGCGCCCTCGATGTCCTCGGGCGTGGGAGCGAACCAGGCCCAGCCCCCTTCGGGGTAGAGCGGGGCGAACGATCCGTGCGCCGTGAAGTAGACCCCGGCGGGCTGGCGGGCACACCAGCGGCTGAGGTCTGCGTCGAACACGACGGTGGTGAAGCCCGCCATCCTTCCGGGACCGGCGGTACCGATGTCCAGCAGCTGCCGGACGGTGGAGTTCGCGCCGTCGGCGCCCAGCACGTAGCGGGCTCGGACGCGCGTTTCTTCGCCGTCCCGGCGGTCGACGAGTACGGCCACGACGCCGTCGGCCTCCTCGGTCAGACCGACGAGCTCCACCCCGAAGCGCACCGGCGCGTCCGCCCCGGCGAGCAGGGTGGGTTCCAGCCGGTCCTGCGAGGTGACCGCGCCGATCACGGGGCTTTCGGGGATCGGCGCGTTGATCCCCTCCATGGCGGCGGTGGCGAAGTCGCCGCCGTGCAGGGTGTCGCGGAAGCGGACGCGGCCGAACTCGGGTGCGAACGCGTTGGCCCTGATCCTGTCGGCGAGGCCGAGCTGACGGTAGATCTCCATCGAGCGTGCGTTGACCAGCCGGGACCGCGGGAAGGGCGACAGCTCGCGGTGCTTCTCGACCAGCAGGGTCCGCACGTCCCAGCGGTCGAGCAGGGTCCGGGCGGTGAGCCCGACCGGCCCACCGCCGACGATCAGTACGTCGGCCTCTGCGTCCGCCGCCGGCCTGCCGGGATCCGTCATGGCATCAATCTTCCCCACCCCGCAACCGGCCGCAAGGCCGACGCGGGCACACGGGCGCCGGCCCCGCGCCCGGCACCGGCACCGGCACCGGCACCGGCACCGCCGGAACGGGTCAGCCGATGGCCGGGCTGCCGAATCCGTCGGCCGAGGCGGTGTCCGCGGCGGCGGGAGGCGTCACCCGGACGGTCTTGTCCCGCTCGGTGAACGCGGCGGAGGACTCGGCCGCCCCACCCCCGTTAGGGTGCGGGGGCGGCTTCGATGTGGGTGGGGGCGAACATGCGCAGCAGGGCGGGGAGGACCAGGACGCGGGGGCCGGGGGTGGCCAGCTCGGCGATCGAGTACATCGCCCCGCCGTCCCCGGAGACGGCGGGCACGGGGCCGTCCCCCGCCCTGCTCCCGGCCGGGGCACCGGCCGGAGGGCGGTGGGTCGTCGTCCACCGGCACCGCACCAGGGCGGAGTCCGGGCCGGCCTCCCCCGGTGGCGCCGACCCGGTGCAGTGCGCCGCGCTCGGCACCGCGTTGGGTACGCCCTGCCTCGACGTGGACGGCGAGGCGCCGCGGGCCCTGGTCCCCGGCCCGGATCCCGTCGAGGCCGAGGGCGCGGCCCGGCTCGGCTGGACCCTCGGCTTCAGCTCCCCCGCGTCCACCGCCGACCTGCCAGCCGCCGACACCCAGGCGGAGCGCGCCCTGCGGCGTGCCCTCGCCACCGGGGTGCCCCTCGTACGCCACCGGACCGAGGCGCGGAGCGTCCACGGCATCGTCGACGCCGCCGACGCGACGGCGCCGGCCCGCGCCCGCTTCGCCCCGCTGGACGACGCCGCGCCGCCGGGGGGCCGCCGTACTGCTGGAGACGCTGCGCACCTGGCTCTCCGTGCACTGCGCCTGGGACCAGGCGGCCGCCGCGCTCCGGGTGCACCGCAACACCGTGCGCCACCGCATCGGCCGCGTGGCCGAGTTGCTCGACACGGACCTCCAGGACCCGGACGTACGGATGGAGTTGTGGTCCGCCCTGCGCTGGCTGCCCGGGGAGCTCGCGGCGAGTCCTCCGGGTCACTCCTGAGGCGCGGGCCGGACTTCCTCGTGGCCCCGGGCGTCGATTCCCTCGGCCGGGCAGGACACGTTCCCCTGCGGCAACGTGCCCTCCAGCAGGAAGCGTTCGATGTGCCGGTGCACACAGGCCGAGTGCCGGAAGCCGGTGTGGCCCTCGCCCTTGTAGTCGACGACGACGGCGTTCGGGCCGAGCAGGCGCGCCGTCTCCTCGGTCCACGCGTACGGGGTCGCGGGGTCGCCCCGTACGCCGACCAGGAGCATCGGCGGGACGTGCTCGGGCTTCAGGCCCGAGGTGGGGTCGACGGGCGCCGGCCAGCCCTGGCAGTAGGCGATCTCGCTCAGCTCACCCGGCCCGAAGATCTTCGACGCCTTGAGGAACTCGGGCCGCAGGGCGTCGAGTTGCCGCTGAAGGGCCCGGGGATCCCCACCGACCCCGCGGTCGGGGTAGTCGGCGCAGCTGACGGCCGCCCAGGCGGCGCCCTCGTTGTCCTCCTCGGGCTTCGCGGCCTCCAGCAGTCCCGAGGGGTCCTGCTCACGGACGAGCTTTCCCAGCCCGCGTTCCAGGGCGGGCCAGTCCCACGGCGAGTAGAGGTCGTTCTCGATGGCCAGGGCCAGGTCGGCCCCGCTGAAGCGGCCGCCGCCGGGCAGGTTCAGCGGCTTCGCGTCGAGCCGTTCGACGAGCGCCTCGGTCCGCGCTTCGGCGCGTACGGGGTCCACCCCGTGGTACAGGCAGCCCTGCTGCTCGGAGCACCAGTCGAGGAAGGCGTCGTAGGCGATCTGCTGACCGCGCGCGGTGGCCAGTTGCTGGTCGGCGAGGGGGTCAAAGAGCGTGTCGACGCCGTCGAGGACGAACCGGCCGGTGCGTTCGGGGAACTGCGCGGCGTAGACGGCGCCCAGCCGGGTCCCGTACGACCAGCCCAGGTAGTTGAGCCGGGGCTCACCGAGGGCCTGGCGGAGCACGTCCATGTCCCGGGCGACGTTGACCGTGCCGACGTACGGCAGGACGGGCCCCGAGTGGGCCCGGCAGGAGCGTACGGCGGCTTCGTTCGCGCGGAGCAGGGCGGCCGCGTCCATCGACTCGGTCTTCCGGACGGGCAGGGCCCCGGCGCAGCTGATGGGCGCGGAGCTGCCGACGCCGCGGGGGTCGAAGGAGACCAGGTCGTAGGACTGGGCCAGGGCCTGGTAGCGCTTGGCGCGCTCGGGCTCCGTCAGCCCCTTCGACAGGATGGGCAGGCCGGCCCCTCCCGGCCCTCCGTAGTTGAGGACGAGGGAACCCAGGCGCCGCTGCCCGGTGGCGGGGTGGCGCGTCACGGCGAGGTTGACGGTGCCCTTCGCCGGGTCGGCGTAGTCGAGCGGGACGTTCAGGTGCCCGCACCTCATGGACGCCTGGAAGCCGGCCGGGCACGGGCCCCAGTGGATCCGCTGCCCGTAGAAGCGGGCGAGCTCCGGGTCGTGCGGATCGGGAGGCGTCGACCCGGTGGCGCCCGGCCCGAGCGCGGTGACGACCAGTGCCGCGGCGGCACACAGCAGTGAGGCACGGTGCATGGCACCTCCGGTGGGCGCGAGGCGGAGCGACGCAGATCCAGCGTAGCCCCGCACCCCACATCCCGCCCGGCGGAGCGTTCCCCTACTTCACCTGGGCGCTGTACGTGTTGCCGAGCAGGCCGTTCCGGAAGTAGACGGTCTTCGCGGTGAGCTTGCCCTTCACCGTGATCGTGCCGGTGACCTTCTCGCCCTTGGCGAGGGTGACGGTGTCGATCTGGTCCTCGTCCACCGCGAGTTCGGCATTCCTGCGCGCCCCGTCCTCGGCCGTGACCTCGAAGGTGAGGACGTTCACGCTCACCTCCTTGTCACCGTTGTTGGCCACGGTCACCTGGATCGAGGTGTAGTCGCCGGCGCCCTGCGAGAGGATGGTGGGCTTGAACTCCGCCGGCGAGGCGGTCAGTTCCACGACCCCCTTCTTCGCCGGCTCGGGCGCGGGCTTGGCCGCGGGGGCCGCGATGGATGCCGAAGGGGCTTCGGCGGGCGGGGTGGGCGCCGAAGAGGCGGCCTTCACGCCCTCCTTCACGCCTTCCTTGAACCCGTCGCTGCTCGCGACGAGGGCGCCGCACGCGGCGAGGAGCAGCGACAGGCCGACGAGGCTTCCGCATCCGATGCCGATGATCTTGCCGACGTTGTTCTTCTTCGGAGGCTGGGGCGGGGCGGGGTACCCGTAGGGCGGAGGTGGGGTCTGGCCGGGGTAGGGGGTACTCACAGGAGGTTCCTCCGGGGACGGGGCCGACGGACGAGGCCCGCGCGGAGGTGAAGGAGGCCGTCCCGGGTCCCGCGTCCGTGACGGGTGAATGCCCTGGGCAGTCGGAGAGCAGCCGACCGGCGGGCTGCGTCAGCATGCCACAGGCGACCGCGAACATGTGCGCTTGTCTCACGAATTGATGACGTACCGCCCTGGGGTCGGCGGGCGAGGAATCCGGACGGGTGCCGCTCCCTCGCCGCACCCGTCCGGTGGGCCGGTCCGGTCGGTCAGGACGCGCAGAACGGCTCGGTGCCGACGTATCCGCCGAGGTTCTCGTCGTCCGTGCCCAGGAGGGCGTCGGCGGATCCGGGCAGGCATTCCACGGCCTCGATCTTGTACTGCGGGTACGTCCCGAGCACGGTGGGGTCCGCCGCGAGGGTCACCCGTACCCGGCCCGCCGCCGATACGGTCACCCGGCCCGCGTCGCTCACCGCGGAGTCGAAGGGGCCGTCGTCACCGGCGTCCGCCGCGGAACTCGTGATGATGCGGCCGGAGGCGGTCACCGAGATGTCGGAGATGTGCCGCACGCCCTCGCCGAGCGGGTACGCCGCCCGGTACGCCCGGCGCGTCACGGCTCCGAACAGCGGCTGGCCCCACGCGGCGAAGGTCAGGGGAGCCGCGTACAGCGTGGCGGGACGGTCCTGGCCCGCTCCGCGGTCCGCCCACAGGACGGCGAGGTGGCCGTTCTGGGCGACGAGCGCGAGGCTCTCGAAGTCGTCGCCCTCGCCGATCGCCGGGAGCGGCGTGTAGTCGACGACCGTCGCCGTGGAGCCGGCGACCTTCAGGCGGAAGACGATGCCGCGGCCGGTGAGCGCCAGGTATTCCCCCGGCATCCCGGGGATGGCCTCGATGGCCTCCAGGTCGACGGGTTCCGGTCCGTCCCAGGTGAGCGGGGCGATGTCGTCGGAGCCCGCCCGGTGGGTGATCCGGGACAGGCGCCGCTGCCCGGACCGCTTGTTGTCCTGGACGGCCAGCGCCCGCACCCCGGTCCCGTCCTCGGACGGTCCCTCGTACGCGAGGCCGCTGACGCCGCTGCGGGCGTCGTCGCCGACCTTCTGCCACGCGACGTCGGCGCCGGCCGAGCCGGTGCCGAGCACCGTCAGCAGCGCGGTCGCCACGAGGAGCCAGGAGTTGCGCCGCACCATGGGGAGTTTCACTGGGCCGCTCGCCTTCTCTGTCCGAAAGGCACGAGGTCACGCGCCGGGCGCCCAGGTTATTGATCATGGTGTACGCGGCCCAGGAGCCGTTGCTCCATTCGCGGGAGCGCGCAGGCGGACCCGACGGGCGCGCACCACGTCTACGCGCCCCACACGCCCGCCCCCGCCCCCGGCTGAAGACACGGGCCGGGGGGCGGTGCGGTGGGACAGGGCGAGGCGGTGGCCGGGGCGTGCCGTTGGCGGTCGCGCCGCCGGTCACGTCGAGGACCTTCCCGGACGCCACGTGCACGATCTGCCCCTTGGCGTTGACCGACCAGCGCTGCGCCGCCGAGCCGTTGCAGTCGTAGAGGCCGATCTTGTTGCCGTTCGTGCTCGCGTTGCGCGCGTCGTCCAGGCACTTGCCCGGCTCGCGGGTCAGGCGTCGCCGAGGAAGGCCGAGAGCGGCAGGGCCTTGGCGTCCCGCGCGGGCCGTGAGAGGTGGAAGGCGGTGTGGAACTGGCCGTCGCTCTCCCTGCCGTCGGGGTCCTCGCCCGCGGCCGTCACGGCGGCGACGGCGTACTTCTGCTCGCCCGGGCCCGTGAAGCGGCGTTGCGGGTAGGTGGGGGTGGCCGCCTTCTCGGTGACCAGCCCGAACGGCGTCAGCCCGTCGGCGATGGGCCGGTAGGAGCCGGTGCGCAGGACGAACGCCGCGACCCACACCTCGTGGCGGGCGGCGGTGAGGACCGGCCGGAAGGTGCGGGGCGAGAGGAAGCTGGCGCCTCCGGTGACGGTGATCAGCCCCACCGTCCGTACGGCGTCGAGGAGTTCGGCGCTGGGCGGATCCTCCTCCAGGTTCTCGGCGAACCCCTCGTCCAGCAGTCCGACGGCGCGCGCGTAGCCGATGGCATGGGCGGCGGGGTCGAGCCCGATCACCGGTACGGCGTCGGGCCGTCGACGGGCCGCGTAGTAGGCGCGGTCCCACGCGATGAGCTCGGCCGTGGTGAGGGCGGACGCGCGCGGCGAGGCGTAGTGGGCGTAGAGGTCGTCCAGTGTGAGGTCGTGGTTGAGGAGGGCCGCGTTGATGCCGTACGAGCAGCAGATGTCCAGTACCGCGAACGGACCGGCGGAGGCGTCGGCGCGGGCGGCGGCCAGGCGGCGGAACACGTCCTGGGCGTGGTGCGGCGTCCGGTAGCCCCAGCGGCCGACGTCGCGGAAGAAGTCCCGGGGGTCGGGCCGGTCGTAGACCGCGTCGAACGGCGTCCTGTCCGTCTGCTCGCCGGACTCCGTGCCGCTTCCGTCGGTGCCCGCCGCTCGTGTCATCGCCCGCCGTCCCCCTTCTGCGCCGTGTGCCGTGCCGTGCCGCGTCGCGTCAAGCAATAGCCGGTGCCCCCCGGGCGGTAAAGGGCGCCCGGCGAAACCCGGCCACGGCGGGTCCCGGTAGACTCACGCGTTCGATCGCGCTCCCGGCGCCCGCCTCGCCCGCCCTGCGCCGGACGGCAGCACGGCACGTACGGAACAGAAGATGACTGAAGCACCCGAGCACGACACGCACCCCTCGGTGACCGAGCGGCGGCAGACCGCGACCGTGCGCCTGTTCATCGCCCTCGCCCCGCCCGACGAGGCGAAGGAGGAACTGGCCCGGGAGCTGGGCCCCGCCTACGAGGCGCACCCGCGGATGCGGTGGAACCGCATCGAGGACTGGCACATCACGCTGGCGTTCCTCGGGGAGCTGCCGGTGGCCACCGTCGGCCTCCTGCGGCCGCCGCTGGCGCGGCTCGCCGCCGCCCGTCGGCCCCTGGGACTGGCGCTGCGCGGCGGCGGGCACTTCGACGAGCGGGTGCTGTGGAGCGGGATCGACGGGGACCTCGACGGGCTGCACCGGCTGGCCACCGAGGTCCGCGCCCTGGTCCGGGAGTGCGGTGTCGCCTTCCCGGAGCGGCCGCTGCGCCCCCACCTGACCCTGGCCCGCGCCCGCCGCAACGGTCCGTCCTGTGCGGTGGAGGCCGCCGCCGGACTCGCCGGGTTCACCGGCAGCCCCTGGGAGGCACGGCGGCTGCACCTGGTCGGCAGCAACATAGGGCGCGGGCCGGGACTCATCCGCTACCGGGACATCGAATCCTGGAGCTTCGACGGCGGGACCTGACGGACCTCCGGGCGGTCAGCGGTCGTCGTGCAGTTCCTGGTGCATCTGGGGCTGGTCGTCCTGGTCGTGCGTGAGGGCGAACTTCTGGACCTCGTTGAACGCCTTGGAGGCGATGCCGATGACGTCCTTGTACGGGTTGACGCCCACGGTCTTCTTCGCCGCGCCGCCGAGGAGCCCGCCGCCCACACCACTGACCAGCCCGTGGCCGGCGGCCAGCGGATCGGCGATGGCGCCGAGGACGCTCTTGGGCAGCCCGGCCATGTCGGCGTACTTGTCGGTCAGGGCGTGGCGGACCATCGCGATGAACGCGTCGTGCGCGCCCGGCGGGTAGAACTTCCGGTAGAAGTCGACGGCCTGCTTCGTCATGAAGACGCCGTCGTCGGTCTTCTTCCACTCCTTGTCGCGCTCCTGGTTCCACAGGGCCTCGGCCTCACCGGCGTCCTTGGGCGGCAGCCACTTCTCCTCGGTGCCGAGGTAGTGGTTGACGTAGTGCCAGGAGCACATGAAGCCGTCCGCGTCCTCCTTGGAGACGTCGAGGCCCAGGCGTGCCATGGCCTGCAGGATCTGGGTGGAGAACACGAGGGCGGCGCCGGTGGTGTACTTCTGCGAGACGGGCTCGCCCCACTTCGCGTAGTCCCACTCGCCGCTCTTCTTGTGGAGCTGGCGTACGGAGGCGTGGACGAGCCGGACCTTGGTGACGTTCGCCGCGAGGGTGCCGTCCCGCATGGCGTTCTTGTTGCCCATGTCGAGGAAGAGGCGCGAGGACTGCGACAGCCGCCGGCCGGGGCCGTCGACGCCGCCGAGGCGGCCGGTGGAGCGGAGGGTGAAGGCGCCGGTGGGGGCGAGGTAGGTGCCGATGAGGCCCACCGTGCCCTGGAGCATGGAGACTTCGCCGTGGTGGTGGGCGAAGAAGCCCTCGGCGGCCTTGACGTCCGCCTCCGACCAGTCCGGCGGCGCCGCCGCGGCCTCCTTGAGGAACTCCGCGAGCCGCGGCGGGAGTTCGGAGAGGTCCTGGCCTGGCTTGAGGGTTCCGATGGTACGGAAGAGGGCGTTGACCCCGTCGATCTCCTCGTTGTCGATCAGGTCGGAGACGAGTTGGTCGGCCTTCGGGTCACCGACCTTGTTCGCCGCTTCCAACTCGGCGGCGATCGTGGCTGTCGTCAGTCCCACAGGAGGACTCCCATCGCGGTGCTGGGGGGGTCGCCGCCGCGGCGCGCGGTATCGTCCGGCGCGACCGCGGCGGGCCGGCGGAGTACCGCCGCCGGGCACTCAGGATGGTTCCGGCCCGCGACGGAGCGCCGGAACCCTCGCGGCGGAGGGGATCGTTTCCCCCTCACCCGAACAGCCCCGATCAGGGCTTGCGCGCTCCCCGCCAGGTCCAGCCGGCGGCGAGGACGGTGTCGCGCAGGGGATCCTTCATGTCCCGGGTGACGTGCAGGCTGAAGGACACCACCTTCTGCCGGCGCCCGTCGGTGCCTCGCTCGTACGACCACTCCTGGTGCACCCGGCGGATGGGCCCCCGGCCGTGTTCGCGCTGCACGGTCCGGCCGGGCGGTGCGCCGGCCCGCGTCACCGCCCACTGCTCGTCCATCGCCCGTACCTCGCGCTCCCCGGGGACCAGGCGCAGCCAGATCTTGAAGGTCCGCTCCACCTGCCGACGGGCCATGCCGGAGCCCGAGGGGGGTTCCATGACCTTCCACTCCGCCACCAGGTCGGCGCCGCCGCCCCCGCCCGCCGCCTCGCGCACGCCGAACGGCACGTCCGTCCCGCCCAGCGCGAGCAGCGCGGCGCGCAGCTCGGTGGTGGGGATCGCCTTCACAGTGGTGTCCGGGCGCCTCGTGCCCATGTACGTGTCCCAGAGCCGGCCCATGGCTAGGCACCTTCCCCGGTGTCCGGCCGTACGCTGCGCACGAACTCCTGGAACTCGGGCACGACGCTGTCGTGCTGGGCCGCGGTGGCGGTCAGCGCCAGCCGGAGCACGGCCCGCCGGTGGGGGTCGGCGGTGTCGACGAGGGCCAGGTAGACCTGGGACTGTACGAGCTCGCGGCTGACGTCCCCCGCGACGGCGGAGAAGGTCAGCCGCTGGGTGAGGGCGGGCGAGTCGGCGGTTCCGGCCTGGTGGCGCTGGACGACCCGGACGGATTCGGCGACCTCGCGCAGGCGCTGCGCCGACTCGTCGGCGAGATCGACCAGGGTCGCCTCCTCGGGCGGGAACCCGCCGTCGATGGTGATGTTGGCGGCGAAACCGGAGTCGGGGTGCGGGTGCACCGCCGCGAAGGCGACGCCGGGGTCGACCTCACCCCGGCGGGCCGGGAGCCAGCCCTCGGGCAGACGGAATTCGATCGGTACCGGCAGTGCCGTGGGCATGTCGGGTCTTCCTTCCAGGGGGTGCTCGGTGTGGGGGGAGTGCGGGGTGTGGGGGTGCGTCAGTCGAACCAGCCGCCGACGGTGTCCTTGACGTCGCCCGCGGTGTCGCCCACGAAGTCGGCGACGTCACCGGCGGCCTTGGTCACCTTGTGCGGGTCGACGGTGATCTCCAGTCCGACGGCTCCGCCGAGACCCGGGGCGATGCCGGCCTTGCCGCCGATCTTCCACGCGCCGGTCTCCGGGTCCTTGCGGACGCCCCACGAGGCCTCCGCTCCGGCACCCGCCCAGCCCTCGCCCGTCACACCGACGCCGATGCCACCGGCCTCCACTCCGGTGGCGCCGGATATCTTGCCTCCGGCGAACGCCTTCGCGCCGACGCCCACCTCGGTCTTGGTGGCCTTCGCGGAGACCGAGGCCTCGCCTCCGGCGAAGCCCTCGACGCGCCCGTAGGCACCGACCTGACCGTACTCGACGCGGCCCTCGGTCAGCGCCCTGATGCCCACGGACGCCTCGGCCTTGCCGTTGACGCCCTGGTCGGTGATGCCCCAGTTGGCGCTGGCCCGGGCTCCGGCGTACATGTCGTCGACGCCGGACAGCGTCCACCGTCCGTCGGTCACCGACCCCTTGGCGGTGGCGTGGAAGAGGTCGGCGTACGCCTTGACCGAGCCTTCCTTGCCGTACTTGGTGCCGCTGACGGAGAAGCCCGCGTCGGGGCCGGTCACCTTCGTGGGATCGGTCTTGTCCGGGGAGCTGAGGTCCGGCAGGGTCTTCGGGGCCTTCGAGAGGTCGCCCTCGGGATGGGCGTTGAACCCGTTGAACGTTTCGTCGGCGCCCTTGCCGAAGGCGTCGCGGTTGCTGTCGACGACGGCGGCGCTCAGGGCGGCCCGGACCTGCCCGTCGAGCTCGGAGACCGCCGTCACCCGGTCGTCGATGTGCTTCTGCCATGTGGTGACGGCCTCGCTGATCGACTTCTGGCCGTCGGGGTCGTGGTGGTAGGCGCTGCGTTCGGAGGGCGTGAGCCGGGCGTAGTCGAAGGCGACCCGTCCCTGTTCGGAGACGGTCATGCCGGCGGCCACCGCGTCGTCGCGGGCGCTCTCCAGCTTCTTCTTGAGGTCGGTGAAGCCCTCGTGGGCGTCGCGCAGCAGGCTGGCGACCGCCTTGGCCTGGCTCTGCGCGGCGGTGTACTCGTAGCGGGTCGCCTTGAAGCTGGTGTGGGCGGTCCCGGCGCTGGCGCCGGACCAGTTCGCTCCCAGGGTGATCTTCTGGACGGAGTCGCCGTAGCGGGTCTCGACCTTCTTCAGCTCGCCCGCCATGGAGTCCCACTTGCCGGCGGCCGTGGTGAGCAGGCCCAGGTCCGTGGTCATGACCTCGTGGTAGTTCAGCGCCATGACTCCCCCTACAGGCCGTTGAGCTTCGACCGGGACGTGCGGAACTGACCGCCCAGTCCGGTGTCGTTGCCGGTGATGAGGGAGTTCGCGCCGCGCAGTGCGGTCTTCTCACCGGCCAGCCGCCCCATCAGGGTCTTGACCTGCTGGTCCCAGGTGTCGGCCACCGTCTTCAGTCCGGCGGCGGTCTCCCAGCCGTCGAAGCCCTTGCGGGCGGCTTCGGTGGTGGCGTCCGCGTGCTCGGTGGCCTTCTTGGTGTTCGGCTGGAGCTCGGTCTCGATCGTGTTGGCGGCGGCCGTCTTCTCCGCGGGCGTGGAGGCGAAGTCCTGGGGCCCGGTGCCCGGGACGAAGGGGCCCATGGGGGCCGGGCCCGGGCCCGGGGCGCCGTTCAGCCGCGTGCCCACTTCCCGGTCCGACACGGCCGCGCTCCCGCGACCCCACACCTGGCCGGATTCCTCTGACATCTGGATCTCTCCCCCGTCGGCAGGGCACCGATCCTATGCATGACAACCAGCCACGGGCCAAGCACCCCACGGCTCGAAAGAACCGCGGTCGGGACCGGAGGTCAGTGGGGCAGGTCGGGGAAGCCCGAGGGCGGCGGCGGGAGTTCGGTGGGCCACTGGAGGGAGGGGCCGCCGGGGGGCGCGGGCGGCGCGGCGGGCGGGGCGTCCGGTACGTCGAGCCGGGTGATCCTGTCGACCCGGTGGCGGATCTCGCCGATGCCGCTCGCGACGGTGAAGAAGACGCAGGCCACCGTGACGCACAGGAGCGCGAGGAAGGTGAGGCACCCGATGGCCAGCACGGACTTCGTACGCGCCCCGCGGTCGCCGGGCGGCAGCGCGGTCGCCCGGTCGGGGCGCCCCCGCGGGTACCGCACGGTGACCGGCTCGCCCTCCAGCACGAGGCTCGACCCCGCCTCCTCGAACCGCGTCACCTCGCCGTCGAGGGTGGTGAACTCGTACAGCTGCCGCCTGCTGCTCGTGGTCGACGGGGCCCGTCCGTAGCCCGCGCTCCGGGTGACCGTGGTCACCCGCGTCCGCAGCAGGCGCCCCGGGACGGCGATGCCACTGCTCCAGGCCGCCCGCAGCCGCCGCCCCAGGACGACGACCCGCGCGATGCCCGCGAGCGCGGCGAGCGCCATGAGGGAGGGTATGGCGGCAAACAGGATGCTGAACATGAACCACCGTCACATAGGCGCGTTTTCCCGTATTCAACAGGATTGGTGCAGACCTGCGCGAACGCCTTTGGGGGCTCGCGGGTCCCGTCGGGCGACCCGGCGTCCCGCGCCGCGCGGCCCGGGCGGGCGGTCTGTCGCAACCGGGTGCCGCCGCGCCACACTGAGCCCCGGGGACAGGGCGTCCCGGAAGTCCACGGAGGTGATGAGGCGTTGACGGGTGACCCTCGGCAGCAGTCCGCCCCGGTCGTACGGCCCTCGGTGTGGGAAACGTACGGGCCGGCCGATCTCAGTGCCGTTCCCGTGTTCTCGGGAGGGTTCATCAACTTCGGGTACTGGGGGTCGGTCGACCTCGGGAGCCCGCTGTCGGAGGGCGACCGGGTCCGCAGCGAGCAGGACCTCTACCGGCAGGTCCTGGACGCCGCCGCCCCCGGGGGCGGCCGGGCTGTGGAGGTCGGCTGCGGTCTGGGCCTCGGCTGCGCGCTCGCCCTGGAGGAGTACCGGCCCGAGGCCATCACGGGGGTGGACATCCACCCCCAGCAGCTCCAGCGGGCCCGGCTGGCCAACGCCCCGCTGCTGGAGGCCCGGCCGGACCGGCTGCGCTTCGTCCTGGGCGCGGCCGAGAGCCTGCCGTTCGGCGACGGGGAGTTCGACTGCCTCTACAGCGTCGAGGCCGCCCAGCACTTCCCGGACCTGTCCGCCTTCGCCCGGGAGGCGGCCCGGGTCCTGCGGCCCGGCGGGCGGGTCGCGGTCGCGAGCTTCTTCACCGTCGACGGCGCTCCCGGTCACGCCGACCGGCTCGCCGGGCTGCTGGACTCGTTCGCCAGCGGCCTGGACATCGCCCGGCCCGCCTCCCGGCTCACCGACGCCCTCGCCGGCGCCGGTCTCGTCGACGTCCGGACCCGCTCGATCGGCCCGCAGGTCTGGCCCGGCTGGGACCGCTGGCTCTCCCGCCTCTGGGAGCCGGGCACCTGGCCCCGGAACTTCCTGGCCGCCTGGGAGCAACGGATCCTGGACTACTACCTGATCACCGCCACCCGCCCGTAGCGGCCGACGGCGTCCCGCCGGGGCGCCGGCTCGCCCCGTGCGGAGCCGCGGGGGCGGCGTCCGACGGGCCGGGGGTCAGCGTGTGCGCCGAGGGCCGCCGCGGTGGGGGCGGCGGCGGGCGACGGCTTCGGGGGCGGCCTCGGGGGACGAGAACCCGCCGGCCACGACCACGCGTGCCGGGGCCGGGGCGGCAGCCGCCTGCTCGGCGGCGGGGCGCGCGGCCAACGAGCCCTGGGCCCGCCCGAGGACGGCGGTGTGCGGGATCAGGGGCGCGCAGGCCTGGCAGATCTCGGCCAGCGTCCAGACCTGTCCCACGGCCGGGTTGTGGACGAGGAGGAGCAGGGGTGCTCCGGCGCACGACGCCCTGGCGTCCTCGTGGAAGGCGCAGTCGGCGGCCCCGCAGGCGCACGCGGCGTCGGGGCGGACGGTGGCGAGCCGGGCGTGCGCCCTGGCGTGCTCGGCGGCGAAGCGCCGCATGGCCGCGGCGTCCTTGGAGCGGGGCGGCATCCGGCAGGCGCCGGTGCTGCAGGTCACGGAGACGGTGTGGTCCGCGTGGCCCGTGAGGCGGACCGTCCAGGTCCGTCCGGGAACGCGCGGTGCGGGAAGCATGGTCATAGGGGAGCCGTTCGTTCACGAAATGGCGGTGGCGTGCCCTGTACGGCGGTCTCAGGGTTGGGCGGTGGATCGGACGCGGCACACACTCGGCACGCTCGGCGGGCCCCGCGCGGAGGCGAGCGGGTGGCGAGGTGGAGGTCGCGCGTCATGAAAGGGCACGTGGCCCATGGAGGCCTACTGCTGTTTTCGCACGTGACCGGTGGACTGTCAACGGAGCGGCGCCGAGGCGTGCGGGGAGACCGCGGGCGGCGGCCTGCCGCACACCGGGCCGACGGGCGGCAACACCCGGCTGCGGCCGGCTCGTTGACCGACCACGGCAGCCGCGCTCCCGGCCCGGCCGCCCGTACGCCCTTCGGAGAAGAGGAACGACCGTGCAGCACGTGTGGACCACCATCGAGGAACTCGCCAGGACCTTCACGGAACGCGCCGGCGAACGGGGCCTGTCGGAGGAGGAACAGTGGACCCTGCAGGTCCTCAAGATCGGTGAGGAATTCGGCGAGGCGGCCCAGGCCGTCATCGGAGTGCGCGGCAGCAACCCGCGCAAGGGGTTCAGCCACGACTGGTCGGACGTCCAGGCGGAGGTCGCGGACACCGCCATCACCGCGCTGGTCGCCCTCGCGCGGATGCGTCCGGACGACGCCGAGGAGTACTTCGCCCGCCAGCTCGCCGCGAAGAGCGCGAGGTTCCTGCCGGGCCCGCGGCAGCCCGCCTCCGAGGCCCCCGTCTCACCGGAGGCCGGCCGGTGACCGCGCACCCAGCCTCCCCGCCGGACTTCACTAGGACTACCCTTCCATTCCCTATACCGCTCCATCTGAGGTACCTTTAGGGAAGTTAAGGGAATGGAAGGGAACGACGTGGGTGACGTGGCGCGGCAGCTCTACTACTCGGTGGACCAGGTGGCGGACCAGCTCGGACTGCACGTCCGGACCGTGCGGGGATACGTACGGGACGGCCGGCTGAAGGCGACGCGCGTCGGCCGCCAGTACCGGATCACGCCCGCCGACCTGGAGGCCTTCACCGGTCTCCCCGCCCCTTCGCCCGCCCGCCGCACGCGCCATACCGAGGTGTCCGGCATCGTGCAGATCGACGCGATCGACCCCGTCGCCGTGGACCGCCTGACCAACCTGATCATGGCCGCCGCCACCGGGCGGCACGGCAACGGCCCCGGCCGCCAGGACGCCGACCGCCTGCGCGTGGAGAGCGTTCACGACGAGGAGCGGGCCACCCTCAAGATCATCATCGTGGGCGGACTCGACACCACGGCCGAACTCCTGCGGCTCATCGACTCGGTCGTCCAGGACCTGTGACCGACGGCGCGAACCCCCACCGGGAGGAACCGAACCCCATGCCTGACACGATCGAGCACCTCGAGGGCACGACCGTCCTCGTCCGCGCGCCCGACGGCGCCGTCGTCCGCGACGAGCGCGACGCGACCGACCTGATCGGCGACGGGATGTACCAGGGCGCGGACTGGGTCCTCCTGCCGGTCGAATGCCTGACGGAGGACTTCTTCCGGCTGCGGACCCGCCTCGCCGGAGACATCGTCCAGAAGTTCGCCACCTACCGGCTGAAGCTGGCCGTCGTCGGCGACATCGCGCACCACGTCGCCGCCAGCGACTCCCTGCGGGACTTCGTACGGGAGAGCAACCGCGGCACCCAGCTCTGGTTCCTGCCGGACGCGGAAGCCCTGCGCACACGGCTGACCCGCCCCTGAGACGCCTGGCCGCGTACGGGCCGGAGCCGCCCCGGGGAACGGAGAACCCGGGGCGGCGGGTGCACCCAGCACATCAACGAGCCGACGCAGAATCGGTTCCGCACGATGTCGCGAAAGGTGGCGGCGCATGGTCCGCACTGCCGGGATCAGGCCAGGGCGGCTGCCAGCAGCGCGGCGGTCTTGGCCACGAGGGGGTGGTCGGCGGTGGCGTCGGGGCGGTCGTGCGTCGTCAGGACGGTCATCACGATCGGCGGGCGGTGCGGGGGCCAGGTGATCCCCGCGTCGTTGTTGGTGCCGTACGCGCCCCCGCCGGTCTTGTCGGCCAGCGTCCAGTCGGCCGGCAGGCCCTTGCGGAAGCGTTCGGTGCTGGTCGTGTTGGCCAGGAGCCAGCCCGTCAGCCGTTCCCGGTCGCGCGGCGCGAGCGCGTCGCCGAGGGCCAGTGCGGTATAGGTCCGGCCGATGGCGCGGGGGCTCGTGGTGTCCGTCAGCCGCTCGGGCTCGGCCGAGTTCAGCTCGGGCTCCCAGCGGTCGAGCCGGGTGGTCCGGTCTCCCAGCGACCGGCAGAACCGGGTCACGGCCTGCGGTCCGCCCAGCTCCCGCAGCAGCAGGTTGGCGGCGGCGTTGTCGCTCTGGCAGATCGCCGCGGCGCAGAGCTGCTCCACGGTCAGCCCGCCCGCCACGTTCCCGGGCAGGCCGGTGACGGGGCCGAACCCGGAGTCCTTCACGTCCTGTTCGGTGTAGAAGACGCGCCGGGCGAGGAACTCGCCGTCCCGGTCGAGGTCACGCAGGACGGCGCCGACGGCGAGGGTCTTGAAGACCGAGCACATCGGGAAGCGCTCGTCCGCCCGGTGGGCAATCGTCCGGCCACTGGCCGTGTCCCGCGCGAACACCCCCAGGCGGGCGCCGTGCTCCCGCTCCAGGGCCCGCAGTTCGCGGACGACGTCGGCGCCCCGCGCGGGCGCCGCGGAGGCCGTCCCGCCGAATGGAATCCCGGCCAGCACCGCTCCCGCACCCACCCCGGCGGTCAGTACGGCACGGCGGCTCGGACGCTCTCCTGCGCTCCACACGATCCGGTCTCCCCTTCGCTCTCGTACTCCCCTACGTCATCAGGACGTTCCGGACACCACGGGAGTTCCCGACCCGCGACGCGGTGGCCACGGTCGGCGACGGGGAGGGACCCTTGGCGGATCAGCCCCGGGCGAGTTCGGCCAGGGCGTCGAGACGGGTGGGCGTCCAGCCGAGTTCGCGGCGCGCCCGGGCTCCGCTGAACTGCTGGTCGAGCGCGAACGCCTCGGCGATCGGGCCCATCCGCCGCACGGCCTCGTCCAGGGTCAGCGTGTCGATCCTGTCCGGGCATCCGGCGGCGTGGCTGAGGGCCCGGGTGATGTGGGACAGCGGAAGGTTCTGGCCGCTGACCCCGGCGTACACGGAACCGGCCGGTGCGTTCAGGGCCCGGACGTACAGTTCGGCGATGTCGTCGACGTGGACCAGCGCCCAGTGGCCGGAGCCGTCCCCGATGCAGGGCACGGCGCCCGCGGTGCGCCCCGGCTCGACGAAGAACGACTGCGCCAGTCCGCCGGAGCGGCCGTAGACCAGCCCCGGCATCACCACGACCGGGCGCTCTCCGGTGGCGGCCCGGGCGAGCACCCGCTTCTCGTTCTCCAGCCGCCAGGCGGTGATGCGCGGCGGGCTCAGCGGGGCGTCCTCGTCGACGACCCCGTCCGTGTCGCCGTACACCCACACCCCGCCCGTGTGGACGTAGGGGCCGCTTCCCACGCCGTCCTGCAGTGCCTCCGCCGCCGCGCGGTCGACGTCCGCGGTGCCTTCGGCGTAGTCCACCCCGAGGTGGATCACCCCGTCGGCCGCGCGGGCCGCCTCACGCAGGACGCCGGTGTCGGTCAGCGCCCCGGCGACCGGGGTGGCGCCGAGGCCTGACACGGTGCGCGCCGCGTGCTCGCTGCGCGCCAGGGCGCTCACGCCGATGCCGTGGCGGGTCAGGGCCCGGATGGTGGAGCGGCCGATGTAGCCGGAGCCGCCCGTGATGAAGATCTGCATCGCTCTCACGTTCCCAGTCGAGGGCGGCGGGGGATTCCGCCGCTCCTCCACCCTCGCCGCGTGCCCCGGCCGGCGTCCAAGACCTCTTCCGTCAGCGGTGATGCCCTCAGGGCATCAGTGCTGGGCAGCGGCGATGTCGGCGAACTCGGGGAGCAGGGGGGAGCGGCGGCCGGCGCTCCAGGCCAGGCAGACCTCGCCCGGTCCGATGTCGTCGATGGGCACGTGCGCGACATCGGTATGCGTGTAGTAGGCCGCGGTGGACAGCGGCAGGACGAGGACGCCCCCGGACGTCGCGACGTGCTCCAGCTTCTCCTCGACGGTGGCGAACGCGGGCCGGGGCCCGGCCCCCTCGCCGCCGGTCCGCTCGGGGAGGTCGCGCCACTCGGGGACGGCGTCGGGGTCCTGCAGCAGCCGCTCGGGCGCCAGGTCCGCGATGACGATGGACTCCTTGCCCGCCAGCCGGTGGTCCGCGGGCAGTACGGCGACGCGGGGCTCCCGGAAGAGCGGGCGCAGCTCCAGTCCGCGATGGTCGACGGGCAGCCGTACGAAGCTCACGTCGAGCAGGCCCTCGTGCACCCCTTGGACCTGGTCGCCCCAGGACGTGCGCACCACCCGCACGCTCACCTCGGGATGCCGGGCGGAGAAGGCGCGCACCGCACCGGTCACGGTGATGCCGGGCATGAAGCCGACCGTGAACACCGAGGACCCGTGGGCGGCCTGCTGGACCCGGCGGAACAGGGCCTGCGCGTTGGCCAGCAGGGGGCGCGCGTCCTCCAGCAGTTGACGGCCGGCGGCGGTCAACTCCGTGCTCTGCCTGTTCCTGGTGAACAGCTGCACGCGCAGCTCCTGCTCCAGCGCGCGGATCTGCCGGGACAGCACCGGTTGCGTGATGTGCAGCCGCTCGGCGGCCCGGCCGAAGTGCGACTCCTCGGCCACGGCCACGAAGTAGCGCAGCTTGCGCAGATCGACATCCACGACATCTCCCACCGTGCAGACACCGGCCCCCACCCTAGTGCCGCCGGACCCGGCCACGTCTGCGAAGGGTCCCTACGGCGTCTCGTGGCGGCGCTCGAAGCGGGTGCGGGCCGCGGCGTGGGCGCTGCGCAGGAGGTGCAGGACGGTGGGTGTCGTGCGCTCGGCGGGGTTGACCACCGCGATCCAGCCGTACGGGCCGTACACCGGGTGCGGTGTCACGGTGTCGGCGGCCGCGTGGTCGCGGGGGCGGGTGAGGTCGCCCGGCTCCTCCCCCGTGAGCTCGAGGAACGTGGCCCGGTCGACGCGGACGTTGACGCGCCAGCGGCCCGGCCGGTCCAGGTCGGAAGCGGTGTCGCCCGGGTAGTCCTTGGTGACGATGGTGCCGTAGGGCTGCACGTTCCGCGGCGGGCGCCCGTCGGGGGCGTAGGAGAAGAACGCGTCCCCCCAGGCCACCTCCGGTGACCCGTCGCCGCGCTCCGGGATGTCCACGTGCGCTCCGGGCAAGGCGCGCACGGCCGCGATGATCTGTTCCATACTCGTGTCCGTACTCATGGTTCAAGGATCACCTTCAAGTGCTTGTGTGGGGTTGGCACCGATGCGGACCGTCGACGTGGCCAGGGAGTCCGGGTACTCCGTGCAGCAGGTCCGCGACCTGGAGCGGCTCGGGGTCATTCCCCCGGCCGGCCGGTCGGGCAACGGCTACCGCTCCTACGCGCCGCTCCACGTGCGGGCCCTGCGCGCCTACCGGGGGCTCGCGGCGGCCGCCGGGCCCGTCGCCGCCCGCCGGACGCTCGCCGGGCTGCGGTCCGGGACGCTCACGGAGGCGGCCGCGGCCGTCAACGCCGTGCACGTCGGGCTCGCCCGGGAGCGGGAGGAGGCGCTGCACGCCCTGGAGGCGTTGCGGGCGATCCGGGCCGAGGCCGACGCGCCGGGGTTCGAGCGCGAGGGCGGGGCCATGACGATCACCGAGCTGGCCGGGGCGCTGGGCGTCCGTACGTCGACCCTGCGGTTCTGGGAGCAGGAGGGCCTCGTCCTGCCCGAGCGCGTGACCTCGCTGCGCGCACGCCGCTACGGGCCGCCGGCCATCGGCGCGGCCCGGATCGTCGCGGCCCTGCGCTCCTCCGGGTACGGGATTCCGGCGGTGCGCGAGGTGATGGGGTCCCTGGACCGGCGGGGCGGCCCTGAGGAGACGGAGCGCGTGCTGGGGCGGCGGCTGGAGCAGATCGCCGCGCGGACGGTGGGGCTCCTGCGGGCGGGCGCGGACCTCGCGGCCGTCGTCGCCTCCGCCGGGGAACCGGACGTCGTCCCGGCCGGCGCAAACGCCACGTGAAGCGGCGCGACCGTACACCGTGGAGGCACCATCCGTTCACCGGCCGAGATCAGGATCGGGAGCGAGCGGAGCCGGGCAACCGTCCAGCCCGGCCCGCCGTACCGACCACCGCCCTCGGCCCGCGCCCCACGCGCGGCCCGGGGATGCATCACCGAACGGATCCCCCCATGACCGCCTCCCCCTTCGCCCCCGTACGCCGCCCCGTGCGCCGCGCGCTCATGACCGCCGCGGCCGCCGCGGCCGCGATCGTGAGCCTGCTCGCGGGAGCCCCCGCGGCCTCGGCGCAGAGCCCGGCCGCGGCGCAGAGCCCGGCCGCGGCGCAGAGCCCGGCCGCGGCGCAGAGCC
>NZ_JBHWBP010000100.1:0-23377 GCF_042735575.1 Streptomyces sp. NPDC059564
CCCGGGAACTGCGCCACAGCGCTTTGTCGTTGTAAGGGCCCAGCGTTGCAAGGGACCGGCGTCGTGCGGGACGACCGGTGCGGACCCACCCGTTCCACCCCGGTGTGAGGTGTGGCACGATGCTGGCTCCCCGTCACCCTTCGCACAGGAGACACCCCGCGTGCTGCACAGCCCCACGGAGCCGGACCTGGCACTGGCCCCCCTGGCACTGGACCCCCTGGCGCACCGCCTGGCCAGGCCCGTCCACTGGGTCGCCACGGCCTCGGCCATGGCCGCCGTCATAGCCGGCGCGGGCCTGCTCCAGCCCGACCGGGCCACCGGAGCCACCGAACTCACCGCCGGACCCGCCGCCGCGAGCGGCCCGCGGGCCACCGCCCCCGACGCGCACGCGGCCACGTACCCGCTCGACTGCAAGGGCGCCGCACACACCGTCACGGACACCGCCGAGGGCGACCTCGACGGCGACGGCCGCCCCGAGACGGTGGCGGCCGTGCGCTGCGACGCGGGATCCGGGACCCCGCCCCACGCGATCTACGTACTGACCCAGGACAAGGAGCCCGGCGCCGTTCCCCGCGTCGTGGCCACCCTGCTCGACACCGCCCGGCGACAGACCGCCACCGAGCTCACGGTGAGCGACGGAACCGTCACCGCACGCCTCCTCGGCTACTCCTCGCCCTCGGTCCCCCGCTACAGCCCCGACGTGAAACAGCTCGCCAAGTGGCGCTGGACCGGCGGGAAATTCCGCCAGGAGCTGACGGACTCGGCCGCCACACGTGTTTGAAGCGTCACTCGGCGTCCGGGCCGTATACCTCGACCCTGTCCGAAACGCGCCTTACGTGAATGCAGTCACCCGGACATTCCTTCGCCGAATCGACCACGTCCCGGAGCAGCGTCAGCGGAACCGGAGTGCTCGCCCCCGCGTCCTGCAGGAGCTCGTCCTCGGGGCTCTTCACATACGCCAGACCGTCGATGTCCAGCTCGAACACCTCCGGGGCGTACTGCACGCAGATGCCGTCCCCGGTGCAGAGGTCCTGGTCGATCCAGACCTCGAGCGGCTCTCCGGCCTCGCCGGCGCCACCCGTCGGGGCCTCCTGCTGCACGGTCATATCTCCTGCCGTTTCCTGCGCTGAGTGATCCGTCCCGGACACAACTCGCGGCAAGTCGCGCGAGCCCTGACGGGTGTTGAACAGTTCGACCTTACAACCGGCTGCTTTCCGATGTTGAAGGGTGGGTATTTCCTTGGCGTGAGGGAGTACGCAAGGGTGAAGATCGGACACACCTCTACCGTCTTTGTGATCTAGGGGTTTCAATCACCACCAGCCCAGGTAGGGTCAGGAAGCGTCCAGCTCCCCTTGGAGGAGGTGAGGACCGTGGCAGCCCACGACGACGACATCAACCGCGGCATCCGGCCCGGGCGAGGGTCTGAGGACCCCGCCGGCCAGGTTGCCTATCTCGAGCAGGAAATCGCCGTCCTGCGACGCAAGCTCGCCGACTCTCCGCGTCACACGAGGATTCTCGAAGAGCGGATCGTCGAGCTCCAGACGAATCTGGCAGGCGTCTCCGCGCAGAACGAACGACTGGCGAACACCCTCCGTGAGGCCCGCGACCAGATCGTGGCCCTCAAGGAAGAGGTCGACCGGCTCGCACAGCCGCCGGCCGGCTTCGGTGTCTTCCTTCAGGCGAACGAGGACGGCACCGTCGACATCTTCACCGGCGGCCGCAAGCTCCGCGTGAACGTGAGCCCCAGCGTCGACCCGGAAGACCTCCGGCGCGGCCAGGAGGTCATGCTCAACGAAGCGCTCAACGTGGTCGAGGCCATGGAGTTCGAGCGCGCCGGGGACATCGTCACCCTCAAGGAGATCCTCGAGGACGGCGAGCGGGCCCTGGTGGTCGGGCACACCGACGAGGAAAGGGTGGTGAGGCTCGCCGAGCCGCTCCTGGACATCACCATCCGCCCCGGCGACGCCCTGCTGCTCGAACCCCGCTCCGGCTACGTCTACGAGATCGTCCCCAAGAGCGAGGTCGAGGACCTCGTCCTCGAAGAGGTCCCCGACATCGACTACGACAAGATCGGCGGCCTGGGCGACCAGATCGAGCTGATCCGCGACGCGGTCGAGCTCCCGTACCTCTACCCCGACCTCTTCAAGGAACACGAACTGCGGCCCCCGAAGGGCATCCTGCTCTACGGCCCGCCCGGCTGCGGCAAGACGCTCATCGCCAAGGCCGTCGCCAACTCCCTTGCCAAGAAGGTCGCCGAGGTGACCGGCCAGCCCGCCGGGAAGTCCTACTTCCTGAACATCAAGGGCCCCGAACTCCTCAACAAGTACGTCGGCGAGACCGAGCGGCACATCCGCCTCGTCTTCCAGCGTGCCCGGGAGAAGGCGAGCGAGGGCACCCCCGTCATCGTCTTCTTCGACGAGATGGAATCCCTCTTCCGCACCCGCGGATCCGGAGTCAGCTCGGACGTGGAGAACACCATCGTCCCCCAGCTGCTCGCCGAGATCGACGGCGTGGAAGGCCTGGAGAACGTCATCGTCATCGGCGCCTCCAACCGCGAGGACATGATCGACCCGGCCATCCTGCGCCCCGGCCGTCTCGACGTGAAGATCAAGATCGAGCGCCCCGGCGCCGAGGCCGCGAAGGACATCTTCGCGAAGTACCTCAAGGCCTCGCTGCCCCTGCACACGGACGACCTGTCCGAACACCAGGGATCCACGGACGAGACCGTCCACAGCATGATCCAGACCGTCGTCGAGCAGATGTACGCCGAAACCGAGGAAAACCGCTTCCTCGAGGTCACGTACGCCAACGGCGACAAGGAAGTCCTGTACTTCAAGGACTTCAACTCGGGCGCGATGATCCAGAACATCGTGGACCGTGCGAAGAAGATGGCGATCAAGGCCTTCCTCGAGCACAACCAGAAGGGTCTGCGGGTCTCCCACCTCCTCCAGGCATGCGTGGACGAGTTCAAGGAGAACGAGGACCTGCCGAACACCACCAACCCGGACGACTGGGCCCGCATCTCCGGAAAGAAGGGCGAGCGGATCGTATTCATCCGCACGCTCGTCACCGGAAAGCAGGGCGCGGACACCGGACGCTCCATCGACACGGTGGCGAATACCGGTCAGTACCTGTAACGAAGCGGGGCGGCTGCGGATGCCCTCACCGGGCACCCGCAGCCGACTGCTTTACCGCCCGCCTTTTTCAGCCGGTGACGGACAAAGGCAATGACTGAAATGATCTCCCCACCAGCGCGGAGTGGTTCTAGGCTCTTCCGTACCGCCTCCTCCGCAGTGCGGGGACGGACACCGCACATGACCCACCGGAGAACAAGCGGTACTTGAGCGCCGCTCCCGAACGGGAGCGCCGCCGGGCAAGGAGGGCCGCATGACCGTACGGCGCGTAATGGGGATCGAAACGGAGTACGGGATCTCCGTTCCGGGGCACCCGAACGCCAATGCCATGCTCACCTCGTCCCAGATCGTCAACGCCTACGCGGCGGCGATGCACCGGGCGCGACGCGCCCGCTGGGACTTCGAGGAGGAGAATCCGCTGCGGGACGCCCGCGGCTTCGACCTCGCCCGCGAGGCCGCCGACAACAGCCAGCTCACCGACGAGGACATCGGCCTCGCCAACGTCATCCTCACCAACGGCGCGCGGCTCTACGTCGACCACGCGCACCCCGAGTACAGCTCGCCGGAGATCACCAATCCGCTCGACGCCGTGCTCTGGGACAAGGCCGGCGAACGGATCATGGCCGAAGCCGCCGAGCGGGCCGCCCAGCTGCCCGGGGCCCAGCCGATCCACCTCTACAAGAACAACACCGACAACAAGGGCGCCTCCTACGGCACGCACGAGAACTACCTGATGAAGCGGGAGACCCCCTTCTCGGAGATCGTGCGCCACCTGACCCCCTTCTTCGTCTCCCGCCAGGTCGTCACCGGCGCCGGCCGCGTCGGCATCGGGCAGGACGGGCGCGAGCACGGCTTCCAGATCAGCCAGCGCGCGGACTACTTCGAGGTCGAGGTGGGACTGGAGACCACCCTCAAGCGGCCGATCATCAACACCCGGGACGAGCCGCACTCGGACGCCGAGAAGTACCGCCGCCTGCACGTGATCATCGGCGACGCGAACCTCTCCGAGATCTCCACGTACCTCAAGCTCGGCACGACCGCGCTGGTCCTGTCCATGATCGAGGACGGGTTCATCAACGTCGACCTGGCCGTGGACCAGCCGGTGCGCACCCTGCACCAGGTCTCGCACGACCCGGACCTCCAGCACCTGATCACGCTGCGCAGCGGGCGCACGCTGACCGCCGTACAACTCCAGATGGAGTACTTCGAGCTGGCCAGGAAGTACGTGGACGAGCGTTTCGGGTCCGAGGCGGACGAGCAGACCAAGGATGTCCTCACTCGGTGGGAGGACGTGCTGGGCCGGCTCGAGACCGACCCGATGAGCCTGTCGGGGGAGCTCGACTGGATCGCGAAGCGGGAGATCCTGGAGGGCTACCGCAGGCGCGACGGACTGGGCTGGGACGCGGCGCGGCTGCACCTGGTGGACCTCCAGTACTCGGACGTACGGCCCGAGAAGGGGCTGTACAACCGGCTGGTCGCCCGCGGGAAGATGCAGCGGCTCCTGGAGGAGCCGGCGGTCGAGCGGGCGGAGAGCAAGCCGCCGGAGGACACCCGGGCGTACTTCCGCGGCCGCTGTCTGGAGCAGTACGCGGACGACGTGGCGGCGGCCTCCTGGGATTCAGTGATCTTCGACCTCCCGGGCCGCGACTCCCTGCAGCGCGTCCCGACCCTGGAACCCCTCCGGGGCACCCGCAACCACGTCAAGGAGCTCCTGGACCGGTGCCGCACGGCCGAGGACCTGGTGCGGGTGCTTTCGGGGCAGTGAGGGCGGCTGAAAGGCCTCCGGTACGGGAATCATGAGAATGCCCGCACGTTATGAAAGTGCGGGGACGAATGTCGGACCCTCCTTGTAGGGTCCGACGTACGGTCTGATCTTGAGAGGTCCCGAATCCCGGGGTCTCTCTGCGTGAGCGTGCGAACCGAGCGGGGTGAGGTAGACATGGCGACCAAGGACACCGGCGGCGGACAGCAGAAGGCGACGCGCTCGACCGAGGAGGTCGAGGAGGCGGCGGTCGAAGAATCGACCGACCTCAAGGAGCGCCAGGAAAAGCTCTCCGACGACGTCGACTCCGTACTTGACGAGATTGACGATGTACTCGAGGAAAATGCCGAGGATTTCGTTCGGAGTTTCGTACAAAAAGGCGGCGAATAGCCTTCGAATCCAAGGTGAACTCGCCAGCATGGGGCCATGTCCAATGGAACCAAGTGGTGTCGCGGCTGTAGCCGGGACGTGCCGCTGAGCGGATTCGCCTCGGATCGGAATCGTGGGGACGGCCTTCAGCCGAGGTGTCGGGAGTGCGTGGCGGAGTACGGAGCCCTGCACTACCGGCGCCGTCAGGCCGCAAGAGGCAAGGTCGTCAAGGAGAAAGTGGATGTGCCGCAGGGCCACAAACTCTGTCGACAGTGCGGTGAGGTCAAGCCGCACAGTGAGTGGCACAAGAACGCTTCGGCATCTGACGGCCTGTCCACTAGGTGCAAGGCGTGCCGGGCCATCCAAGGTCGGGCAGGCCACTTGAAGCGCTCATACGGCATCACCGAGGCCGAGCGTGACGCGATGATCGAGGCTCAAGGCGGGGTCTGCGTGATCTGCGGGGCTGCTCCGGCGGAGCATGTTGATCACGATCATCAGACGGGTAAGGTCCGAGGCGTACTGTGCTTCAGCTGCAACGCAGCCTTGGGGCAGTTCAAGGATCGGCCGGACGTCATACGGCGTGCAGCCGCTTACGTGGAAGGAAACCTGTGGAACCCAACACTCGTAGCACAGGGCGTCTACCGGCAGCCTTCCTGACGCCGGGGTCGTCGTCCTTCATGGACTTCCTGGGCGCGCACCAGCCGGAGATGCTGCCGGGCAACCGGAGGCTGCCCGAGGGTGTCGTCGAGGCGCCGCACGGGACGACCATCGTGGCCGCCACCTTCCCCGGCGGGGTCGTGCTCGCCGGTGACCGGCGGGCGACCATGGGGAACATGATCGCGCAGCGGGACATCGAGAAGGTGTTCCCGGCCGACGAGTACTCCGCGGTGGGCATCGCCGGTACGGCCGGTCTGGCCGTGGAGATGGTGAAGCTGTTCCAGCTGGAGCTGGAGCACTTCGAGAAGGTGGAGGGGGCGACCCTGAGCCTTGAAGGCAAGGCCAACCGGCTCTCGACCATGATCCGGAGCAATCTGGGCATGGCCATGCAGGGGCTGGCGGTCGTGCCGCTGTTCGCGGGGTACGACGAGGCCAAGGAGAAGGGCCGGATCTTCTCGTACGACGTGACCGGCGGCCGCTCCGAGGAGCACGGCTACGCCGCCACCGGTTCCGGTTCGATCTTCGCCCGGGGCTCCATGAAGAAGTTGTACCGCCCGGACCTGACGGAGGAGCAGGCCACCACGCTGGTCGTGCAGGCGCTGTACGACGCCGCCGACGACGACTCGGCGACCGGTGGGCCGGACCTCTACCGCCACATCTACCCGATCGTCACCGTCATCACGGACGAGGGGTTCCGCAGGCTGACCGACGACCAGTCGCAGGAACTGGCCCGTACGGTCACCAACCGTCGGCTGGAGCAGCCCGACGGCCCGCGCGCCGCCCTGCTCTGACCATCCGTCGCCCCGTAGGAGCCCAGAAGAAAGGGACGGACAGCCGGTGTCGACTCCGTTCTATGTGTCACCCCAGCAGGCCATGGCCGACCGGGCGGAATACGCCCGGAAGGGCATCGCCCGCGGTCGCAGCCTTGTCGTGCTGCAGTACGCCGACGGCATCGTGTTCGTCGGTGAGAACCCGTCCCGCGCGCTGCACAAGTTCAGCGAGATCTACGACCGGATCGGCTTCGCGGCCGCCGGCAAGTACAACGAGTACGAGAACCTGCGGATCGGCGGTGTGCGGTACGCGGATCTGCGTGGATACACCTACGACCGTGATGATGTGACGGCCCGTGGGCTGGCGAATGTGTACGCGCAGACGCTCGGCACGATCTTTTCGAGTGCCGGTGAGAAGCCGTACGAGGTGGAGCTGGTCGTCGCCGAGGTGGGTGCGACCGCCGCCGGTGACCAGATCTACCGGCTGCCGCACGACGGGTCGATCGTGGACGAGCACGGTTCGGTCGCGGTCGGCGGGAACGCCGAGCAGATCAGTACCTTCCTGGACCAGCGGCACCAGGACGGGATGACCCTGTCCGAGGCGCTGAAGCTGGCGGTGCAGGCGCTGTCCAGTCAGGCCAACGGTGCCGACAAGACGATTCCGGCGGAGCGGCTGGAGGTGGCGGTGCTGGACCGGACGCGGGCGCAGCAGCGCAAGTTCAAGCGGATCCGGGGCCGGCAGCTGTCGCGGCTGCTGGAGGCGGACGTTCCGGCGGCGGCGCAGGCGGATGCCGTGTCGAACGACGAGGCGCCGGAGGACGACGCCGAGTAGGGCGTGCGGAGTGTGGGGCCCCGGTCTGCCGTTCGCGGCGGGCCGGGGCCCTGGTGCGTTCAGGGGGTGGGGGCGGGGCCGGTGGAGTCGCGGACGACGAGTTCGACGGGGATGTCGGCGGGGGTCCAGGGGGTGCCTTCGAGGACGGCCAGGAGGGCGGTCATGCCCTGTTCGCCGACGCGTTCGGCGGGGAGGCGGACGGTGGTGAGTTCGGGTTCGACGGCGGTGGCGAGGGCCAGGTCGTCGAAGCCGGTGACGGAGAGGTCCTCGGGGACGCGCAGGCCGAGGCGGCGGGCGGCCTTGCAGGCGCCGGCGGCGAGGATGTCGTCGTCGCAGACGATGGCGGTGGGGCGGTCGTGGGGGGTGGCCAGGGCCGTCTCCATGGCCGTGCGGGCGGCGTCGACGCTGAGGGCGGCCCGTACGGTGCGCAGCTCGGCGTGGGGGCCCAGGCGGGCGGTGAGGGCTTCGGCGCGGACGTCGAAGGTCCAGGTGTCGACGGCCGAGGCGAGGTGGAGGAAGCGGCGGTGGCCGAGGCCGAGGAGGTGGGTGACGACTTGGCGGACGCCGTCGGCCATGGCGAGGTTGACGTGGGCGGCGGCGGCGCCGGAGGTGGGGTCGCTGTCGAGCATGACGAGGGGGAGGTCGTCGCCGCCGATGTCGGTGAGGGCGTCGGCTGCCATGGAGGAGGCGATGACTCCGTCGAGGGCGGCGCGGGCGGAGGCGAAGGGGTCGCGGGCGGGTCCGGTGCCGTCGGGGGAGGGGTAGAGGACGACGCCGAAGCCGTGTTCGGCGGCGACGCGGGCGGCTCCGGTGTAGACGCGGGCGAAGAATTCGTTGGTGAGGGCGGGGACGACGAGGAGGGCGGTGCGGGTGCTGCCGAGGCGGAGGTTGCGGGCGGCGAGGTTGGGGCGGTAGCCGAGTTCGGTGGCGGCTTCGCGGACGGTGGCGGCGGTGCGTTCGGAGACGCGGCCGCGCCATTTGTCGCCGAGGACGAGGGAGACGGTGGCCTGGGAGACTCCGGCGGCCGTCGCGACGTCACGGCTGGTGGGTCTCGTCACAGGGGGCTCCTGAAGTGCGAGGTGGGGCGGGGTGTGCGGGGGTCGCGGGGTGGACCCGGGGTCTGCGGCCATGGTACGTATGACGGGTCAAGTTATACGTATTACTCCGGCAGGGTCCGGGCAGAAGGGGGCGGACATGGCCGCGGGATACGCGGAGCTGCTCAAAACCCGGCACGCCGCGAGGCTGCTGGTGGGCACGCTCATAGGCCGGCTGCCGAACGGCGTCGCGTCGATCGCGGTCGTGATGTTCGTCCGGGCCGAGGGTGGCAGCTACAGCCTGGCGGGGGCGCTCGCGGCCGCGTACGGGGTGGCCAACGCCGTCGGCCAGCCGCTGCTGGGCCGGGCGGTAGACCTGTACGGGCAGCCCCGGGTGCAGCTGCCGGCCTCGGTGCTGTCGGCGCTGGGCATGGTCTGGCTGGCCTTCGCCGGGATCGGGTCGGCCCCCGTCGCCTACGCGGCGATGGTGGTGGCGGGGCTGTTCACGCCGCCGCTGGAGGGTGGTCTGCGGGCCTTGTGGCCGAGCGTGCTCGGTGGCAAGGAGGAGCGGGTGCACGCCGCGTACGCGATGGACGCGGTGGCGCAGGAGGTGATGTTCACCGCCGGGCCGCTGCTGGTGACGGTGTTCGTCGCGCTGTGGTCCCCGGCCGTGGCGCTGGTCGCCCTGAACGTCATCGGGGTGCTGGGCGCGCTGTCGGTGGTGGTGTCCGAGCCCTCGCGTACGTGGCGTTCCGCGCCGCGTGAGGCGCACTGGCTGGGGGCGCTGCGTTCGCGCGGGCTGCTGGCGCTGCTGGGTTCGTTCTTCTTCGTGGGCATGGCGCTGGGTTCCATCACGGTGGCGGCGGTCGCGTACTCCGACGATCACGGTGGTACGGCGGTGTACGGCTGGATGATGGCGGCGCTGGGGCTGGGTGCGCTGGTCGGCGGTGTGACGTACGGGGCGCGGCAGTGGGCGGGTGCGCCGGAGCGGCGGCTGCGGCTGCTGGTGGCGCTGCTGGCCGTGTGTTACCTGCCGCTGATGCTGTCGGTGGGGCCGGTGGGGATGACGGCGTTGTCGGCGCTGGCGGGCGTGTTCCTGGCGCCGTCGCTCGCGTGTGCGTTCATCGTGGTGGACCGGCACGCTCCGGCGGGCACGGTGACGGAGGCCTTCTCGTGGCTGGTGACCTTCTTCGGGGTGGGTGCCGCCATCGGTACGGCGGCGGCCGGTCCGGCCGTGGAGACGGGTGGTACGCCGTCCGGTTTCGCGGTGGCGTCGGGTGCCGGTGCTGCGGCGCTGCTGGTCCTGATGGTCACTCAGCGGGCCCTGGCCAGTGCGGGTCGCAGGCGGTCCGTGGCGGGCTCCGAGGGGGCCGTCGTGGAGCCGTTCGTCAAAAACTGATCGGAACGCCGCTCTCGAACCCGGTTTCAGAAGAGGGCAGAAGGCGTAATGTTCAGTCATGGACCGCCGCATTTTCGGGCTGGAGAACGAGTACGGCGTCACGTGCACGTTCAGGGGACAGCGCCGACTGTCTCCTGACGAAGTGGCGCGCTACCTCTTCCGCCGTGTTGTGTCATGGGGCCGCAGCAGCAATGTCTTCCTGCGGAACGGCGCCCGCCTGTACCTCGACGTGGGATCGCATCCGGAATATGCAACTCCCGAATGCGACAACCTGATCGAACTGGTCACCCACGACAAGGCAGGCGAGCGCATTCTCGAGGGCCTGCTCGTCGACGCAGAACGACGCCTGCACGAGGAGGGAATCGCGGGCGACGTCTACCTCTTCAAGAACAACACCGACTCGGCGGGCAATTCGTACGGCTGTCACGAGAACTACCTCGTGGCGCGGCACGGAGAATTCTCCCGCCTGGCGGACATCCTGATTCCCTTCCTCGTCACGCGCCAGCTGATCTGCGGCGCGGGCAAGGTGCTCCAGACCCCCCGGGGCGCGGTCTACTGCGTCAGCCAGCGGGCGGAGCACATCTGGGAGGGCGTCAGTTCCGCGACCACCCGTTCCCGGCCGATCATCAACACCCGCGACGAGCCCCACGCCGACGCCGAGCGCTACCGGCGCCTCCACGTGATCGTCGGGGACTCCAACATGTCCGAGACGACCATGCTGCTCAAGGTCGGCGCCACCGACCTGGTGCTGCGCATGATCGAGGCGGGCACGGTGATGCGGGACCTGACGCTGGAGAACCCGATCCGGGCGATCCGCGAGGTCAGCCACGACATCACCGGTCAGCGCAAGGTGCGCCTCGCCAGCGGTCGCGAGGCCTCCGCCCTGGAGATCCAGCGCGAGTACTACGAGAAGGCCCTGGACTTCGCCGAGCGCCGGGGCATCCGCACCGGGATCGTCGAGCAGGTCCTGGAGCTGTGGGGCCGGACCCTCGACGCGGTCGAGGCGGAGGACCTGGACCGGATCGGTACCGAGATCGACTGGGTCATGAAGTACCAGCTGATCGAGCGCTACCGGGCCAAGCACAACATGACGATGTCCAACCCGCGGGTCGCCCAGATAGACCTCGCGTACCACGACATCCACCGTCGGCGCGGGCTGTACTACCTGCTGGAACGCAAGGGGCAGGCGGCGCGGGTCTGCAACGACCTGAAGATCTTCGAGGGCAAGTCGGTGCCCCCGCAGACGACCCGGGCCAGGCTGCGCGGCGACTTCATCCGCCGGGCGCAGGAGCAGCGCAGGGACTTCACCGTCGACTGGGTGCACCTGAAGCTCAACGACCAGGCGCAGCGGACCGTGCTGTGCAAGGACCCGTTCCGGTCGGTGGACGACCGGGTGGAGAAGCTCATCGCCGGTATGTGAGGCCGGGTGGCAGGAGGCCCCGTGCGCGTGCGCGCACGGGGTCTTCGCACGCCACCGCCTTGTCGCGGAGGGGTCAGCCCGTAGAGTGGGCCGCTAGGACGGACCATTCCAGCGACCCTGAGGACCATTGTGCGACGCCGACTTGCTGCCGCGCTCATCGTGCCGGCTCTGATGCTCACCGCGGCCTGCGGAGGGGGCGACGACTCCGGGAAGAAGGACTCCGCCTCTCCGTCTGCCGACGCCTCGAAGCCCGCGGACGTTCCGAAGCCGGTGGATGCCGCGAACCCGATGCCCACGGTCGCGGGTGAGGCGGGGAAGAAGGCGGAGATCACCGTCCCCAAGGGCGAGCCGAGCGGCAAGTTCGTGGTGCACACGGTCACGGAGGGCACCGGCCCGGAGATCAAGAAGGACGACCTCGTCCTGACCAAGTACACGGGCAAGGTCTGGAAGAGCGGCAAGGACCTCCAGGGGTCCTACGACAAGGACGGCCAGCCGCTGGTCGTGCCGGCGGGTTCGCAGCAGATCCTGCCGCTGTTCAGTGACTCGGTGCTGGGCAAGAAGGTCGGCAGCCGCGTGCTGGTCGTGGCTCCGCCGGCGGCGGCGTTCGGTGCGCAGGGGCAGCCGCAGCTGGGGGTCGGTCCGGCCGACAACCTGGTGTTCGTGCTGGACCTGGACTCGGTGATGCCGAAGAAGGTCGAGGGGACGCAGGCGCCGATCCCGTCGGAGCTGCCGCAGGTGAAGGCGGACAAGGACGAGGCCGCGACGATCACGGTCCCGAAGAACGACCCTCCGAAGGAGCTGGTCGACAAGGTCCTGATCGAGGGCAAGGGTCCGGAGGTCAAGTCCGGCCAGACCGTGTACATGCAGTACAGCGGTGCGGCGTGGGCGCCGAACCAGGGCAAGGACGCGGCGAAGCTGTTCGACACGTCCTGGAAGACCGGGGCTCCGTTCTCGACCGTGATCGGTCAGGGCCAGGTCATCGAGGGCTGGGACAAGGGCCTGGTGGGCAAGAAGGTCGGCAGCCGCGTGCTGCTGGTGATCCCGCCGGAGCAGGCGTACAAGGATCAGGCCAAGGGTGAGGACCTGCCGGCCAACTCGACGCTGGTCTTCGTCGTGGACATCGTCGGAGCAGTGTAAAACTGTTCCGGTTGACCGGTTCGTACGTATGAGGAGCAGTTCCGTGAGCCAGAAGCTCGAGAAGCCCGAGATCGACTTCCCCGAGGGCCCGGTTCCGACCGACCTCGTCATCGAGGACATCTGGAAGGGCGACGGCGCCGAGGCCAAGGCCGGTGCCATGGTCTCCGTCCACTACGTGGGCGTGGCCTTCTCCACCGGCGAGGAGTTCGACGCTTCGTGGAACCGCGGCTCCGCGCTGCAGTTCCCGCTCGGCGCCGGCCGCGTCATCGCGGGCTGGGACCTGGGCATCGCGGGCATGAAGGTCGGCGGCCGTCGCAAGCTGACGATCCCGGCCCACCTCGCCTACGGTGACCGTGGCGCGGGCGGTGCGATCGCCCCGGGCGAGACGCTGATCTTCGTCTGTGACCTGATGGCCGCCTGATTCACCGGCAGCCACCGCGAGGGCCCCCGCCGTGAGGCGGGGGCCCTCGCTTTTGCCGGGGACCGCCGGGGCGGTACGGTCAACGGTCACGAGTGTGTGTCGAGGAGCGGGGGAACGGCGTCGATGGCGATTGCCAAGGCCGAGCGGTTGATGAATCTGGCGCTGTGTCTGCTGGGGACCCGACGTCCCCTCAGCAAGCGCGAGCTGCGCGGTTCCATCGAGGCGTACCTGGAAGCCGGGAACGACGAATCCTTCAACCGGATGTTCGAGCGCGACAAGGACGACCTGCGCGAACTCGGCCTGGTGATCGAGACGGTGGAGAACCTGGAGGGGGACACCGGCTACCTGGCCCGGCGGGACAGCAACCGGCTGCCGCCCGTTTCCCTGGACGCCGAGGAGGCCGCGGCCCTGGGGCTGGCGGCGAAGGTGTGGCAGCAGGCGCGGCTGGCCGGTGCGGCCAGTGGCGCCCTGCAGAAGCTGCGGGCCGGCGGGATGCCGGAGGCCGGTGATCCGTACGAGGGCCAGCACAGTGCGATCGAGCCGCGCATCCCGGTCCACGAGGCGGCGTTCGAGCCGTTGATGCTGGCCTGCCGGGACCGGCGGCCGGTGGTCTTCGACTACCGCAAGTCCAATGCCGCCCGGCCCGAGCCCCGTCAGGTCGAGCCGTGGGCGCTGGAATGCTGGCGCGGCCACTGGTACCTGGCCGGGTACGACCGCGACCGCGGGGCGGAGCGCGTGTTCCGGCTCTCCCGGATCACCGGCAAGGTCCGCTCGCGGGCCGCGAAGTACACCGCCGAGGTGCCCGACGTGGTGACCGTACGGGAGACCGTCGCCAGCTGGGCCGGAGAGGGCGCCGAGCGCTCCGCGCTGATCCGGCTGCGGGCCGGCGCCGGGTACCCGCTGCGGGCCAAGGCCACCGCGGTGCGCGAGGGCGCCGACGGGTGGGACGAGCTGGAGATCCCGTACGGGCACGGGCTCGACGCCTGGCTCGTGGAGTTCGGCCCGGACGTCGTCGTGGTGGAGCCCGCCGATCTGCGGGCCGACGTGGTGGACCGGCTGCGCGCCGTCGCCCGGGGCTGAGACCCGCACCATCCGTAGCAACGCCCTGAGGGGGAGACGTACCAGCATGGCTGCCAACGCCATCGACCAGACCCGCCGGATGCTGTCCCTGGTGACCTACCTGCGCGAGCGCCCGGGCGCGCACGTCGCCGACGTCGCCCGCGCCTTCGGGATCACCGAGGACGAGCTGATCTCGGACCTCGACGTGCTCCCCATGTGCGGGACCAGCTTCCGCGGCGGGGACCTGCTCGACATCGACACCGACGGGGAGCGCATCTGGTGGCGCAATCCCGACGCCTCGGGGGAGTCCACCGCCGAGCCGCTGCGCCTGGCGGCCGACGAGGCCACCGCCCTGCTGGTCGCCGCCCGCGCGGTGGCGACCCTGCCGGGGCTGCGGGAGAGCGACCGGGACGCGCTGCTGCGGGCCACCGCCAAGCTGGAGGCGTCCGCGGGCGAGGCCGCCGGGGCCAGCTCCCGGCTGTCGGTGACCTTCGAGTCCGAGGGCGGGGTCTTCGCGGACGTCGACCGGGCCATCGCGGAGCGGCGGCGGGTGTGGCTGCGCTACTACTCGCCCGCCCGCGACGAGCTGACCGAGCGCACCGTCGACCCGATCCGGCTGTTCGCGGTCGGCCACACGTACATGGAGGGGTGGTGCCACCTCTCGGAGGCGCGGCGCACCTTCCGGCTCGACCGGGTGGCCGAGATCCGGCTGCTCGACGAGCGGTCCGAGCCGCCCGCGATCGAGCCCCGCGACCTGTCCGAGGGGCTGGTGCAGCCGGCCGCCGAGGACCCGGAGGTGGTGGTCGAGGTCGGGCCCGGCGGACGCTGGGTCGCCGAGTACTACCCGCACGACAGCGCCGACGAGCGGCCCGACGGGGGCTTGCGGATCACGCTGCGCAGCCCCGACCCGGCGTCGCTGCGCCGCCTGGCGCTGCGCCTGGGCCGGGACGGGCGGATCGTGTCGCCTCCGGAGCTGGCGGACAGTGCCCGGAAGGCGGCCGCAGAAGCACTCGCGGGATACGGGGAACAGGTCTAGGGGGGCGGGAGCGATGTCGCCATCATCCGGACCGGCATCCGGGCGGGTGCCGGTCACCTTCAAGGCGGCCTGCCCCGAGTGCCGGGCCCGTTTCGAGCTCACGGCCGACGCGCTGCGCCTGGCGATCGGCGGCAGCAAGCGGACCACCTTCTACTCCTTCACCTGTCCCGCGTGCGCGGCCCAGGTCCGCAAACCGGCCGGTGAGCGGATCGTGGAGCTGCTGACCGGCGGGGGAGTGAGCACCCTGCGCAGCGTGTGAAGCGGGGGCGCTAGGCTCGTCCCATGCTGTGGCCGATGCTCGCTATTGCCCTGGGGTTCCTCGGGGTCGCCGTCCTCGCCGTCCTGGCCCTGCGGGTCTTCCTGGAGGTGCGGCGGCTGTCCGGGCAGGTGGCCCTGGCCAGCCGCCGGATCACCGAGGCGTCCGGGGACCTGGAGAAGGCCGCGGCCGACCTGGCCCGGGCGGGGCACGGGATGCGCCCGTAGGCCTGCCGGGGCTGTGTCCTTCGTCCCGCGCGCACCGTGCTTATGGAAACTGTGGAGCCGGACACGTACCGTCGGTGCGGTAAGCAAGCATGCGGACCCCAGGGGATTGCCGGGCGTTAACCCTCGGGGGTTACGATCCTTGTCAGAGCGGTACCGGATCTTCGTCCGGGGCCGCCTGGCCACCACAACCAGCCGTTTCGGTGAGAAGGAAGACACACATGATCGGCAATCTGAAGCCCCTTGAGATCCTTCTGATCATCGCTGTCATCGTGCTGCTGTTCGGCGCCAAGAAGCTCCCCGAGATGGCCCGCTCCCTGGGCAAGTCCGCGCGGATCCTCAAGAGCGAGGCCAAGGCCATGAAGAAGGACGGCGAGGCCGAGGACGCCGCCGCGGCCGCCGCGCCGGCCGACCAGGCCCCCGCCCAGCCCGTCGCCCCGCGTACCATCCAGGCCGCTCCGGGTGACGTCACCAGCGCCCGCCCGGTCAGCGAGCCGAACCGCACCACCCAGGCCTGACATCCGGCGGCTCGCCCGCCGCACGAGTCATCTGCAACGAGACAAGGGACGTGGGTTGCTCAAGTCTGCCCGCAAGCAGGGGAAAGAAGACCGGGCCAAGGACGCCGAAGGGCGCATGCCCCTGGTCGAGCACCTGCGTGAGCTGAGAAACCGCCTGCTGAAGTCGGTGCTGGCGATCGTCGTGGTCACCATCGTCGCGGCCTACTTCTTCCGGCCGATCATCGACTTCCTGCTGGATCCGATGCTCTCCTCCGTCGGCTGCACCAACGGGGCGACGCACCAGCGCAACGGTGCCCCCTGCGCCGAGATGACGACGAACGGCCTGACGGCGCCCTTCTCCATCGCGCTGAAGGTCGGACTGTCGGCGGGCATCGTGCTCTCCGCCCCGGTCTGGCTGTACCAGCTGTGGGCGTTCGCCGCCCCCGGCCTGCACAGGAACGAGAAGAAGTACGCGCTGAGCTTCGTCGCGGTCGGCGCGCCCCTGTTCCTCGCCGGCGCGGTGCTCGCGTACAAGATCCTGCCGCAGACGGCGGAGATCCTCCTCGGCTTCACGCCCGACCACGTCAAGAACCTGCTGCCGGTCGACGACTACCTCGACCTCGTGACGCGCATGGTCGTGGTGTTCGGTCTGGCGTTCGAGCTGCCGCTGATGCTGGTGCTGCTGAACTTCACCGGTGTCCTGACCGCCAAGCGGCTGGCGAGCTGGTGGCGCGCCATGGTCCTGGGCATCACGATCTTCGCGGCCTTCGCGACCCCCACCGGCGATCCGCTGACCATGCTGACGCTGGCCTCCCCGATCGTGGCGCTGTACTTCATCGCCCTCGGGGTCTGCCAGCTCAACGACCGGCGCCGCAGGCGCGGCAACCCCGACGCAGGCCTCGACGACGACGAGGCCTCGGACCTGGACCTGACGCCCGCGCCGATCGGTGCGATGGAGCAGGTCCCGGCCCCCTCGACGCTGCCCGAGCAGGCGGACGGCGGCCGTCGGCAGATCAACGGTTACGACGACGCGACCTGATGGGGGGCACCTCCCGGCTACGGCCGGGAGGTGCCGTCGGGTCCCGCGGCCGCTCGTTTAAATGATCGCGACTGTTGTCAGGGGTGGCGGGTAGGCTCCAGAACAAGATGACCGAAGAACTCTCACCCGCCGAGCGGTACGCCGCTGCCCGGATCCGCGCCGCCGAAGAGGCCTCCGCCCTGGCCCCCTTCCGCGAGATGTACGAATTCGACCTGGACCCGTACCAGGTCGAGGCCTGCAAGGCACTGGAGGCCGGCAAGGGCGTCCTGGTGGCCGCCCCGACCGGCTCGGGCAAGACCATCGTGGGCGAGTTCGCCGTGCACCTGGCCCTCCAGCAGGGCCGGAAGTGCTTCTACACGACGCCCATCAAGGCCCTGTCGAACCAGAAGTACGCCGACCTCGTCAAGCGCTACGGCGCCGACAAGGTGGGCCTGCTCACCGGCGACAACAGCGTCAATTCCGAGGCGCCGGTGGTCGTGATGACCACCGAGGTGCTCCGCAACATGCTGTACGCGGGCTCCCGCTCGCTCCTGGGCCTGGGCTACGTGGTGATGGACGAGGTCCACTACCTCTCCGACCGGTTCCGCGGAGCCGTCTGGGAGGAAGTGATCATCCACCTCCCCGAGTCGGTGACGCTGGTCTCGCTGTCCGCCACCGTGTCCAACGCCGAGGAGTTCGGCGACTGGCTCGACACCGTGCGCGGCGACACCGAGGTGATCGTCTCCGAGGAGCGGCCCGTCCCGCTGTGGCAGCACGTCATGGCCGGCCGCCGGGTCTACGACCTCTTCGAGGAGGAGTCCGACCACGGCGGCCGCGGCTCCGCGCGCCGCGAGGTCAACCCCGACCTGCTGCGCATGGCCCGCGAGGAGAACAGCCGGACGTACAGCCCCAAGGACCGGCGGCGCGGCAAGATGGTCCGCGAGGCGGACCGTGAGCGCGAGCGGCGCTCGCGCAACCGGATCTGGACGCCGGGCCGCCCCGAGGTCATCGCGCGGCTGGACAGCGACAACCTGCTCCCCGCGATCAACTTCATCTTCAGCCGGGCCGGCTGCGAGGCCGCCGTCCAGCAGTGCCTGTACGCGGGCCTGCGGCTCAACGACGACACCGCCCGGCTGAAGGTCCGCGAGATCGTCGAGGAGCGGACCGCCACCATCCCGGCCGAGGACCTGCACGTCCTGGGCTACTACGAGTGGCTCGAAGGCCTGGAGCGGGGCATCGCCGCGCACCACGCGGGCATGCTGCCCACCTTCAAGGAGGTCGTGGAGGAGCTCTTCGTACGCGGCCTCGTCAAGGCCGTCTTCGCCACCGAGACCCTCGCGCTCGGCATCAACATGCCGGCGCGCACGGTCATCCTGGAGAAGCTGGTCAAGTGGAACGGCGAGCAGCACGCCGACATCACCCCCGGCGAGTACACGCAGCTCACCGGCCGGGCCGGGCGGCGCGGCATCGACGTCGAGGGCCACGCGGTGGTGCTCTGGCAGCGCGGCATGGACCCCGTCGCGCTCGCCGGGCTCGCGGGTACCCGTACGTATCCGCTGCGCTCCAGCTTCAAGCCCTCGTACAACATGGCCGTGAACCTGGTCAGCCAGTTCGGGCGGCACCGCTCGCGGGAGCTGCTGGAGACCTCCTTCGCGCAGTTCCAGGCCGACCGCTCGGTCGTCGGGATCTCCCGGCAGGTGCAGCGCAACGAGGAGGGCCTGGAGGGCTACCGGGAGGGCATGACCTGCCACCTCGGGGACTTCGAGGAGTACGCGCGGCTGCGCCGTGACCTCAAGGACCGCGAGACCGACCTGGCCAAGCAGGGCGCGGCGCAGCGCCGGGCGCAGGCGGCCGGTTCGCTGGAGAAGCTCAAGGCGGGCGACGTCATCCACGTGCCGACCGGCAAGTTCGCCGGGCTCGCGCTGGTCCTGGACCCGGGCGTGCCGGCCGGGCGGGTCAACGGGCACCGCGGGCAGGAGTACGCCGAGGGCCCGCGCCCGCTGGTGCTCACCGCCGAGCGGCAGGTCAAGCGGCTCGCCGCGATCGACTTCCCGGTGCCGGTCGAGGCCATCGACCGGATGCGGATCCCCAAGACCTTCAACCCCCGCTCGCCGCAGTCCCGCAGGGACCTGGCGTCCGCGCTGCGCACCAAGGCCGGGCACATCCAGCCCGAACGGCACCGGCCCGGCCGGGCCGCGGCCGCCGACGACCGCGAGATCGCCCGGCTGCGCGCTGAGCTGCGGGCGCACCCCTGCCACGGCTGCGACGAGCGCGAGGACCACGCGCGCTGGGCGGAGCGCTACCACCGGCTCAAGCGGGACACGCAGCAGCTGGAGCGGCGCATCGAGGGCCGGACGAACACCATCGCCCGCACCTTCGACCGGATCCACGCGCTGCTCACCGAGCTGGACTACCTGCGCGAGGACGAGGTCACCGTGCACGGCAAGCGGCTCGCCCGGCTCTACGGGGAGCTCGACCTGCTGGCGTCGGAGTGCCTGCGCGAGGGCGTCTGGGAGGGGCTCAGCCCTGCCGAACTCGCCGCCTGCGTCTCGGCGTTGGTCTTCGAGGCCCGTCAGTCCGACGACGCGACGCCGCCGAAGGTGCCGAACGGCGCGGCCAAGACGGCGCTCGGTGAGATGGTGCGGATCTGGGGCCGGCTCGACGCGCTGGAGGAGGAGCACCGCATCAACCAGGCGGAGGGCGTGGGCCAGCGGGAGCCGGACCTCGGCTTCGCGTGGGCGGCGTACCAGTGGGCTTCCGACAAGAGCCTGGACGAGGTGCTGCGCGAGGCGGAGATGCCGGCCGGTGACTTCGTGCGCTGGTGCAAGCAGGTCATCGACGTGCTCGGGCAGATCGCGGCGGCCGCTCCGGCCTCCTCGGCACCGCCCTCCTCGGCGGGCGGGAGCACGGTGGCGCGAAATGCCCGCAAGGCCGTGGACGCCCTGCTTCGGGGTGTAGTGGCCTACAGCTCGGTCGGCTAGGCCCTTTTGGGTCTTCCTCTAAGTCTCGGGATGGCCGGATCTCATCTCTTGCCATGATCGTTTCTTCGTGTGCTGTGCGACGATCGGCGCATGAGCGGTGGAACGGACGAAGGACCGAGACGGGTCGGTCGGCCACGCGCCGACCGGCTGAGACCACAGAGCGGCCGGCCGCCGCGCGAGGAGATCCTCTGCGCGGCGGCCGAGCTCTTCACGGTACGGGGGTACGCGGCCACCACCACACGGGCGGTGGCCGAACGGGCCGGACTGCGCCAGGCCACGATGTACCACTACTTCGGCGGCAAGGAAGAACTCCTCGCCGAACTCCTGGAGTCCACGGTCGGGCCCTCCCTGGCCCTGTCCCGCAGACTGCTCGCCGACACCGGCCGGCCCGCCGCCCGCCGGCTGTGGGAGCTGTGCCGCGCGGACGTACTGCTGCTGTGCGGGGGCCCGTACGACCTGGGCGCCCTCTACCTGCTGCCCGAACTGCGGGGCCCGCGCTTCCTGCCGTTCCGGCGGATGCGCGAGGAACTGCGCGACGCCTACCGGGCGTTGCTGCGCGCCACCCCCGTGGGCGCCGAACTCGCCGGGGACAGGGCCGGGCTGACGCTCCGCAACGACCTGGTCTTCGGCCTGATCGAGGGCGTCATGCTGATCCACCGCTCGGATCCGGGCCGGCCGGTGGCCGCGTTCGCCGAGGCCGCCGCGGACGCCGCGCTGCGGATCGCGGGGATCACCGGGAGCCCGGCTCCGGGAGTGCCGGGCCCTGCTCCCAGCCTTCCGGGTCGTCCCACGCCCGCAGGGTGAGGCCCGTCTCCAGACGGTGGACCAGCCCGGTGACCGGGTCGGTGAAGGACAGGGTCCGGGCCAGCAGCTGGAGCGGACGGCGGTAGTCCGCCGGATCGGCCGCGTCGGCCACCACCGGGTAGACCGGATCGCCGAGGATGGGCAGCCCCAGACCGTTCATGTGCACCCGCAGCTGGTGGGTGCGGCCCGTGTGCGGGGTCAGCCGGTAGCGGCCCAGCGCGCCCCGGGTCGCGGTGAGCTCGACCAGGCTCTCGGCGTTGGGCTCCGCGTCCGGGTCCTCGACCGCCGCCATCACCCCGCGCACCTTGTCGATGTGGCTGCGGACCACGCGGGGGAGCCCGACCGCCGGGTCGTGGGGCGCGATGGCCTCGTACTCCTTGCGGACCCGGCGCTCCTGGAAGAGCAGCTGGTACGCGCCGCGGTCCTCGGGGCGGACGCTGAACATCACCAGTCCGGCCGTCATCCGGTCCAGCCGGTGCGCCGGGCTGAGCGCGGGCAGGTCCAGCTCCTCGCGCAGCCGGGCCAGGGCGGTCTGTGTGACGTGGCTGCCGCGCGGGGTGGTCGCCAGGAAGTGCGGCTTGTCCACCACCAGCAGGTGCCGGTCGCGGTACACGACGCCGATCGGGAAGGGCACGCGCGGCTCGGGCGGCATGTCCCGGTGGAACCAGAGCCAGCCGCCCGGCTCGTACGGGTCCCGCGGGCCCAGCACCCGGCCGCCCGGGCCGAGCACCCGGCCGGTGGAGAGCAGCCGCGCCATGGACTCGGCGCCGCGCGTGCCGGCGTAGCGCTCGGTCAGGTAGTCGCCGAGGAGCCGCCAGCGGCCGTCCGGGTCGGGGGGCAGGCGCATGCGGACCGGGTCGATTCCGGCGATCTGGGGGAGCGGCGCGGGCGGGATGTGGGATCTGCGGGTCATCGGGACCAGGGTAGGGGGCTATTTCAGGGTGAAGGTGCCGAGGTGGTTCTCGTCCAGGTACTCGACGCGGACCGTGCCGTCGGAGAAGGTCACCCCGGTGCGGCCGACGGCGTTCTCGCCGGTGGTCACGAAGCTGAAGGTGTCGCCGTCGTAGTGGGTGAGCGGGAAGCGGAGGGGTTTCGGGCCGAGGGAGAGGACCAGGCCCTTGCCGTCGGGGGCGGCCGTGACGGTGAGGGGGCCGTAGTACGGGTTCGCGTAGGTGCCGGTGTACGCGCTGTCGTCGCGGGCGGGCTTCGCGGAGGCGGGCGGGTGCGCGTAGTCGGTGCGGGAGCGGTCGGCGTCGTCGTGCTTCGCGTAGAGGGCGGCGGTCAGGGCCAGCCAGTCGGTGGTGGGCCCGCCGTGTTCGGCGGTGTCGAAGAAGTCCAGGGCCACGGCGTCGGCGAGGCCGGCGGGGGCGCCGTTGGTCAGGACGACGATGCCGAGCCGCTCCAGGGGGAGCATGGTGACGTTGGAGTTGGCGCCGAGGTCGAAGGCGCCGGAGTGGCTGAGGCGGAGCCGGCCGGCGGCGTCGTAGCCGACGTTCCAGCCGAGACCGTAGAACTGCGGGGTGCCCTGGGGGGTCTCGGCCTGGGCGACGATCTCGGGGAGGCGGGTGCGGGTGAGGGTGTCGGCGGGGATGATCCGCTTCCCGTCGAGGGTGCCGTCGGCGAGCTGGAGGCGCAGCCAGCGGGACATGTCGCGGGCCGTGGAGCTGACCCCGCCGGCCGGGGCCTGGGCGTCGGCGTCGCGCACGAAGCGGGGGCTCCAGGTGCCGTCGGGGTTCTTGACGTGGCCGTACGCGCGGTCCGCGGCGTGGGCGTAGGCGGCGAACTCGGTGCTGGTGCGGGTCATCCCGGCGGGCTTGAAGAGGGTGTCCTCGTTCAGCTTCTGCCAGCTGACGCCGTGGGCGCGGGCGGTGGCCTCGGCGGCGGCGGTGAGGCCGAAGTTGGTGTACGCGTAGCTCGCGCGGAACGGGGTGAGGGGTTCGAGGCGGAGGTGGCCGAGGATGTACGGCTGGTCGTAGCCGAGGTCTTCGAGGAGGTCCCCGGCGTGGTCGGGGAGGCCGCTGCGGTGCGAGAACAGGTCGGCGGTGGAGACGTGTCCGGTGACCCAGGGGTCCTTGAGGGCGAACCCGGGGAGGGTGGCGCCGAGGGGTTGGTCCCAGGCGTCGGGGTCGGTGAGGGTGCCGGCGACGACGGTGGAGGAGACCGGCTTCGAGAGGGAGGCCAGCTGGAAGACGGTGTCGGGGTCGACGGTGGCGGCTTCGCCGGTGCGGCGCAGTCCGAAGCCCTTGAGGTAGACCACCTTGTCGTGGTGGACCACGGCGACGGAGAGGCCGGGGACGCCGGTGCGGTGCATGCCGTCGGCGATGGTGGCGTCGAGGCGGGCTACGGCCTTGGTGACGGCGGCGTCGGTGAGGAGGGGTTTCGGGGGTGGCGGTGGGGTGGCCGCGCTCGCGGGGGCCGTGGTCGTCGCCGTTGCCGTTGCCGCCGTGGCGAGGAGGAACGCGGCTCCGGTGAGTGCCGTGGCGCGGAGCGTACGCATGGGCACATTGTCCCGCCGGGCGGGTGGCCTCGCCTGTTCGGGTGCGGCGCCGTTGCCGGGGGCGCTGCCC
>NZ_JBHWBP010000101.1:0-23348 GCF_042735575.1 Streptomyces sp. NPDC059564
GCACCACCCCGAAGGTGCAGCGGGCCACCTCCTCGGGCGGGAAGTACCGGCCCGCGCGCGGAATGTCCGGGGTCGACGCCTGGCGGCGGGCCGGGCGCGCGCAGGACCGTACGGCCACCGGACGCGGCACGTACTCGTCGAACCAGCGGGCGAGCCGGGCGTCCCAGGGGACCCGGGGGTCCCCGCATGCCCGAAGGGCCATGGGGGCGGGTGGGGTGGGCGTGGACGTGACCGTTGGAATCGACGGCGGCCAGGCCCTCGGCCGGGCACAGCCGGCAGTTCCTGCGGCGGCAGAACTCGACCTCCAGGGCGGCGAAGGCCGGGTTCCGCTTCACCAGAAGGAGTCCGGCGGCGTAGGCCTCGGTGGCCGGGTCCGGCTTGGTCTTCTTGCTCTGCGGGACGGTCCGGCTCATGCGTCGGCCCCGCTCCGGTGGGCCGGGTCGGTCCGGTCTCCCACGTGGGAACGCGACCCGCTCACCGGCGGGCCTCGACCAGGCGGGGCATGTCGCGGGCGGCCTCGACGAGGAACCAGGAGGGCAGCACGGGCAGGCCGTCGGCGTCGTCGGCGATGACGGTCTGGGCCACCTCGACGGAGATCTCGGCGAGCTGGACGAGCAGCGACTTGAAGCGGTACGCGGACTGCCGCAGGGCGGGCGAGACGTGTTCCTTCTGCGCCGGGAGTTCCTTGGAACACGGGCCGGGCGGTGGCGAGGCCGAGGAGCAGTTCGGGGATCTGGGCGGGGGTGACGGTGGCGGCACCCCGGACCGCGAAGGACGTCCCCACGGTCTGGGCGCACCACACGTCCGGGGGGACCCCGTTTTCCCGGGGTCCGCGCACCCGTGATCGCGGGTCAGGCCGCCGCGCGCTGCTTGCGGGCCGCCATCAGGGCGTAGACGAGGACGCCCGCGAAGAGGAAGAGCACGCCCTGGTAGACGGCCGCGTAGCCGGAGCCGGCGACCAGCCACATGGAGAAGGCGAAGGCCAGGCCGGCGAGGACGGCGTCGCGCACCAGGCGGCCGCGGTGGACCTCCGCGGAGCGGCCCGAGGCCAGGAAGTAGAGCTGCGCGGCGGTGGACAGCAGGTACGGGACGGTCGCCGTGAAGGTGGTGACCAGGACCAGCATCTCGAAGACGCCCTCGGAACCGGCGGTGTAGTTGTAGATGGTCAGCCCTGAGGCGAGGACGGCGGTGACGAGGACGCCGACGACCGGTACCCCGCGCCGTTTGGTCGTGAAGACCTTCGGGAAGAGCCCGTCCCGGGCGGCCGCGTACGGGGTCTGCGCGCTGAGCAGCGTCCAGCCGTTGAGGGCGCCGACCATCGAGATGACGGCGGCGCAGGCGACGAGCGTGCCGCCCCAGGTGCCGCCGAACATCGCGTTGACGGCGTCGGTGAAGGGGGCCTGGGAGTCGACCAGCTGCGCGTGGGCGACCAGCCCGAAGACGGAGAGGGTGCCGAGGAGGTAGACGACGGCGGCGCCCGTGGTGCCGAGGATGGTGGCCCGGCCGACGTTGCGGGCCGGGTCGCGGACCTCGCCCGCGCTGACGGCGGCGGACTCGACCCCGAGGTAGCTGAAGAGCAGGATCGCGGCGGAGGCCGAGACGGCCCCGACCGGGCTCTGGCCGGTGGCCTGGAAGGGGCCGAGGTTCGCCGGGTCGAAGAAGAACAGCCCGCCCACGGCCACCAGCAGCAGCGGAACCAGCTTCAGGACGGTCGAGACCAGCTGCACGGCGCCCACGTACCGGGTGCCGGCCAGGTTGGCGAGCGCGGGCAGCCACTGGACGCAGAGGGCCGCGAGGCACATCGACCACTTGTGGGCGCCGATGGCCGGGAACAGCACCGCGAGGTAGCCGACGGACGCGACCGCGAGGGCGGCGTTGGAGACCCAGGTGGTGATCCAGTAGCTGTACGCGGCGAGAAAGCCCGCGAAGTCCCCGAAGGCCGCGCGGACGTACACGTACGGGCCGCCGGTGCGCGGGTGGCGCTCGGCGAGCCGGCCGAAGACCAGGGCCAGGGCGATCGCGCCGGCGGTGAGGACGGCGAAGGCGACCAGGCTGACGGTGCCGAAGGGGGCGACCGAGGCGGGCAGCAGGAAGATACCGCCGCCGATGATGTTGCCCATGACCAGGCAGATGGCGACCGGGAGGCCGAAGCGGCGGGCGTGGCGGTCCCCTTGGCGGGGGGCCTGCGGGGGTGCGGCTGCCTCGGCGGGCGGTGCTGCGGTGCTGGTCATCGGTGGTGCGCCTCTGGGTGTCTCACATCGTGGGCAGGTCGACACATGGTTGACCACCGCGAAGTGGGCGCCAAATCACCGGGTTTCGTCCGGCCTCGGGACCTCTGCGGAAGGAAGGATTCCATCCGACGCGCCCCCGGGCCGGGAATCCTCCCGCGGGGCCCTCGCGGGAGGGGTGCCACCAGGTGCCGGAACCTGCTGGGCGGCCTCCTCGCCGGGTCGGCCGTCCAGCGGGACCTGCGGCCCGTCGGCCTCCCGCAGCCAGCGGCGCAGTACGTGGTGCACGGCCTCGGCGCCCACCGGCTCCGGGCCGGGCTCCGACAGCTCCGTCGGCCACATCAGGAAGGGGTGCGCCTGCTCCCCGCCGAGGCCCCCGTGCGAGCCGATCTGCTCCTCGAAGGCGTGCACGGCCCCGGTCTGCGGGTCGTACGCGGAGTTGACCATGATGTCGGCCACGTGCGGGAAGGAGTCCGTCCGGCGGACCGCCCCGGCCGCGCCCGGGCCGAAGGGCGCCAGGAGCTCCTCCGCCGCCCCGGGTACGTCCAGCCGCGCGGCCGCCCCGGCGGGCCCCAGCACCTCCCCGTCGACCAGCAGGAAGCCCACCCCCGGGTGGTTCGCCAGGGTGGCCAGCAGGGCCGGGTGCGCCCGCTCGATCCACTCCCGCGTGGCCCGCCCCGGCAGGTCGGGGAAGGAGACCAGCCCGAGGTTGCCCGAGGCCAGCACCACCGGATCCGAGCCGGGCGCCGGGCGGGCCTCCTCCCCCGCCTCCTCCACGGGCCGGTGCAGGGCGGCCAGCACGGCCGCGCGGGCCTCGGCGCCGCTGCGGGTGCGGCCGGCCCGGCGCGGGACGGGCAGCCCGCAGCCGGCCCGGACCAGGTCCTTCAGGCTCAGGCCGTACCGGCCGAGGAAGGTCTCCCCCGGGCTCTGGCCGTGGTCCGACAGCAGCACGAAGCGGTACTCCCGCGGCGCGTGCTCGGCGACCCGGGCGATCAGCGCCAGGCTCCGGTCGAGGCGGGCCAGCACCTGGTCGGTGTCCCGGCCGCGCGGCCCCGAGTGGTGCGCGACCTCGTCGTAGGCCACCAGGTCGGCGTACACGCAGGCGCGCCCGGCCAGCATGTCGCCGATCACGGCCGAGACGACCACGTCCCGTTCGATGACCGTCGCGAAGGCCCTGATCAGCGGGTACAGCCCGCCCCGCGACACCCGGGGCGTCACCTTGCGGGCCCGGGCGCGCAGCGACTGGCCGATCTCCCGGACCACCTCGGCGACGAGGGACAGGGCGGTGCGGACCGCGTTCGCCGGGTCGGAGAAGTACGCGAAGTAGCCCGCGCGGGAGCGGTTGGCGCGGCCCCGGCGGGCGGAGACCGACAGCACCAGCGCCAGCTGGTCGGCGCCCCCGCTGAACAGGTTGCCGCGGCTGGCGCCGTCGAGGGTGAGCAGCCCGCCGTCGGCGGTGCGCTCGGCCGCGCGGCGCTGGAGCTCGGCGGCGCTGGTGGGCCGGTTGCAGACCATCACCTCGCCGGTGTCCTTCTCGTACCAGCGGAAGGCGGGCACGTCGAAGTTGGAGCCGTGCAGGATGCCGAGCTGGCTGGCGCCGGTCTGACTGGACCAGTCGGTGCGCCAGGGCGTCATGCGGTGGGTGCCCTCCAGCCAGCCCGCCACCGTCGGCATCAGCCCGCTGCCGGCCGCGTGCCGCAGCACCTCGTACCCGACGCCGTCGAGCTGGAGGAAGACCAGCCCGGGACCTCCCCCCGGCGGCGCCCCGTAGCGGCGCCGGCGTCGGTCGGCGAGCCGGTACAGGCGGCGGCGGTACGCCTCGTCGTCGCGCACCGCGAGGGCGGTGGAGGTGGCCGACGCCACGGCGGACATCACGGCGGCGACGACCACCGCCGTCTCCGGAGCGACCCGGGCGCCCCGCCCCTCGGGGATCAGGTTCAGCGCCATCAGCAGCAGGGAGCCGTTGAGGAAGAACACGAGGAGCCCGAGCACCAGCGCGGGCACGAGCAGCAGGGCCCGTACCAGGACCGGCCACACCAGCGCGCTGAGCAGGCCGAAGGCCCCGGCGGCCCAGGCGGCGGTCAGCCCGACGCGGGTGACGCTGTCACCGTCGGCCGACTGGAGGCGGAAGTCGGGCAGGATCGCGGCGAGCGCGAGCATCGTGAGGGTGGACGCCGCCCACACGAGGACCACCCGTACCAGTGCCCCGCCCGCGGCCCGCCACCGCAACCGCCCTCGCCACACGCCGTACCCGCCTCGCTCCACGGCCCGCGCCCCGCCCGCGGACCCCTCGCCAGCGTCGCACAGGGCGCCGGGAGCGGCCGGTCGACACGGGACCGGCACGGTCGTTCGACGCGGGTCCGGCGTGCGCGGTGCGCGTGCGCTCTACGTGCCGTCGTACCCGGCGGTGGGCATGGACAGGCGGCGGTGCACCTCGGCCTTCATGGCGGAGGTGTACCGCGGTTCGTCCAGTCCGGCGGTCTCCAGGCGGACGCCGCGCCGCGCGCACTCGGCGGTGAACTCCGCCACCGAGCGCAGGGCACGGGCCAGGACCCGGTGGTTGGGGGCGACGAACAGGTCGACCTGACCGGCGTCCACGTCGCACCACAGTCCGCAGTGGTCGGCCCGCAGTCCGTAGAAGAGCAGGTGGCGGGTGACCACGTAGCCCTGCTCGGCGGCCCAGCGCGCGCACATGGCGTGCTGGCTGCGGGTGTCCACGGCGAAGGGGTCGGCGTCGAGTTCTTCGAGCGGGGCCAGGCTGGCGATCGCGGCCACGCGCAGCGCTTCCATGGCGCCCGACCCTACTCCGATCCGGGCGCCGGGAGGAGGGGGCCGCCGGGTTCCGGTTGCGCGGAACGGCCTTGCGCGCGGTCCGGCGGGGGAAGACCTAGGCTCGGTGGACCGTGGGGCCGAGGGAGGGAGTGCCGGGGTGCCGGTGGAGATCACCTGGTGGGGGCATGCCACGTGCACGGTGCGGGACTCGGGAGTGCGGGTGCTGACCGACCCGCTGTTCGCCCGGCGGTTCGCGCACCTGCGGCGCAGGCGCGGCGCGGTGCCCCCGCCGGAGGCGGCGGAGGCCGACGTGGTGCTGGTGTCGCACCTGCACGCCGACCACCTGCACCTGCCCTCGCTGGCCCGGCTGGCGGGCGGCACCCGGCTCGTGGTGCCCCGCGGGGCACGCCGGGCGGTACCGGGGCTGGCGCGACTGGCGGGGATGCGGGGGCTGGTGGTGACGGAAGTGGTCCCGGGCGAGGAGGTCCTCGTACGGGAGGGCGTACGGGTACGGGCGGTCGCCGCCCGGCACGACGGGCGGCGGCTGCCGTTCGGGCCGCAGCGGGCGCCCGCGCTGGGGTACGTGGTGCAGGGCGCGGAGCGGACGTACTTCGCCGGGGACACCGGCCTGTTCGACACCATGGCCGAGGAGGTCGGGCCGGTGGACGTGGCGCTGCTGCCGGTCGGCGGCTGGGGGCCCTACCTGGGGGAGGGCCACCTGGACCCGGAGCGGGCGGCGCGGGCGGCGGCGCTGCTGGGGCCCGCGGCGGCGGTGCCGGTGCACTACGGGACGTACTGGCCCGTCGGCATGGACGCGGTGCGGCCGCACGAGTTCCACGCGCCGGGCGGGGAGTTCGCCCGGTGGGCGCGGCGGCTCGCGCCGGAGGTGGACGTACGGGTCCCGGCGCACGGGGAGCGGGTGCGGCTGCCGTGACGCCGTGGTGGGAGGCGGCGGAGGTCGTCGGCCGGGTGCCGCCGGAGACGACCCGGCAGGCGGTGGGGTACCCGGCGCTGTTCGTGCTGGTGGCGCTCGGGGCGCTGGTGCCGGTGATTCCCACGGGGGCACTGGTGAGTTCGGCGGCGGTGGTGGCGTTCCATCAGCCGTCGCTGCCGTTCGGGCTGCTGCTGGTGTTCGGGGTGGCGGCGCTGGCGGCGTTCTGCGGTGACATCGCCCTGTACTGGCTCGGGCGGCGCGGGGTGCGGTCGCGGGGCGGCTCGCGCTGGCTGGAGTCCCTGCGGGGGCGGGCCACGCCGGAGCGGCTGGAGCGGGCGCAGACGAAGCTGGACGAGCACGGGGTGCTGGTGCTGGTGCTGTCGCGGCTGGTCCCGGCGGGGCGGATCCCGGTGATGCTGGCCTGCCTGCTGAGCGGGATGCCGCTGCGGCGGTTCGCGCGGGGGGACGCTCCGGCGTGCCTGGCCTGGGCGGCGACGTACGGGCTGATCGGGATCGTGGGCGGCTCGCTCTTCTCGGAGCCGTGGAAGGGCGTGGCCCTGGCGGTGGGCCTGACGCTGCTGATCAGCGCGGCCCCGACGGTGTGGCGCAGGCTCCGGCCGGAGCGGCCGGCCGCGTGAGCCAGGGCGTCACCCCGCGAGGGCGGGGGTGCGGTCGGCCCAGGGGCGGGCCGCTTCGAGCTGGGCGGCGACCTGGAGGATCGTGGCCTCGTCGTGCTCCCGGCCGATCAGCTGGACGGCGAGCGGCAGTCCGTCCGTGCCGAAGCCCGCCGGCACGGAGGCCGCGGGGTTGCCGGTGACGTTCCACAGGGCGGTGTACGCGACCATCGGGCGCGAGCGGAGCATCGCCCCCGCCATGCCCCGGCCGTCCAGGGCGCCCACCCGCCGGGGCCGTTCGGCGAGCGTCGGGGTGAGCAGCAGGTCGACGCGGTCGAAGACCCGGTTGGCCCGTACGGCCATCCGCTCCCCCGCCCGGATCGCCCACTCCACGGCCGCCTCCGGGGCGAGCCGGGCGACCCGTACGGTCTGCCGGGTCCGCCGCTCCAGCAGCTCCGGCCGCTCCACGGCCTCGGCCTCGGCGCGCACGCCCCCGTAGAACTGCGGCAGGAACGCGGCGGTCGTGTCGGGGTGGCCGGGGTCGGTCTCCCGCACGTCGTGGCCGAGTTCGCGCAGGGCCCGGACGGTTTCGCGCAGGGCCGCCAGGTGTTCGGGGTGGGGGCGTACGCCGGGCACCGCGGGCCGGGCGGACCAGCCGATCCGCAGCCTGCCGGGCTCCGTGGACGCCGCCCGGACGAAACTCGTCGCGGCGGGCCGCGCCGCCCAGCGGTCACCGGCGGCCGGGCCGCTGAGGACGTCGTAGAGCAGGGCGCTGTCCAGCACGGTGCGGGTGAGCGGTCCGACGGTGCCGAGCGCGTACCAGAGGTGGGGGTGCGGGGCCGTGGAGACGCGGCCGCGCTGCGGTTTGAGGCCGAAGAGGCCGCAGCAGGCGGCGGGGATGCGGATCGAGCCGCCGCCGTCGCCGCCGAGCGCGGCGCCGGCCATCCCGGCCGCGACCGCCGCCGCGCTGCCGCCGCTGGATCCGCCGGTGGTCATGGCGGTGTCCCAGGGGTTGCGGGCGTACCCGTGGGCGGCCGACTCCGTGAACGGCCACTGCCCGAACTCCGGCATCGTCGTCTTCCCGACGATCACCGCCCCGGCGGCCCGCAGCCGCCGGACCGCTTCGCAGTCGCTCGCGGCCGGGGTGCGGTTCGCGGCGCCGCCGAAGGTCGTGACCTCCCCGGCGAGGTCCAGCTCGTCCTTGACGGCCACGGGGACCCCGAGCAGTGGGCGGTCGTCCCCGGCCGCGCGGGCCGCGTCGCGGGCGTCGGCCTCCGCCAGCGCCCGGGCGCCGAGCACCACCCGGAAGGCGCCGAGGTCCCGGTCCAGGTGCTCGATCCGCCGCAGCGAGGCCTCGGTCAGCGCCCGCGCGGACATCTTGCCGGCGCGCACCAGTTCGGCCTGCCGGGCGACCCCCAGGAACAGCAGCTCACTGTCGTCCACGTACGCGCCTTCCCCTGCGGGTGTGTGCCGGAACCGGCACGGTATGCCAGGCGGGGCGGGGTGCGACAGGGGGCGACCCCGGAAAGGACTAGACCTCAACCGTGGTTGAGTTCCTAGGCTCGGAGGCGTCGGACGATCCCGAACACCGAACGGAGCCGATGCCCCATGGAGTATCCGGACACGGACGAGGATTCGGACGCGGCGACGGAATCGGAATCGGACGCGGACCGGGACGCGGACCGGGACGCGGACGCGGACCAGGCGTGGCCGGCCGGGCTGTGGCCCGAGCGGCACACCGACATGACGGACGAGGAGTACCTGGCCACCCTCACGGTGCTCCGGCGGTTCCTCCGGGACGCGTCCGACCGGGGCTGGGAGCACTAGGGGTGGCGCGTACGGGGGCGGCGAGGGTGCGGGAGCCGCCGACGGGGAGGTCCCAGAGGTCCTCGCGGGGCAGGCCCGCGCGGGCCCAGGCGGCCCGGGCACGGCGCAGGGGCTCCGTGACCGGTTCCGCGGAGAGGACGAAGGTGGCCCAGTGCATCGGGGCCATCCGGCGAGCGCCGGCGTCGAGGCAGGCCCGGACGGCCTCCTCCGGGTCGGCGTGCACGTCGCGGAGCCACCAGCGCGGGGCGTAGGCCCCGATGGGCAGGAGCGCGAGGTCGATGCCGGGGTGGCGGGCGCCGATCTCGCGGAACCAGTGGCCGTAGCCGGTGTCCCCGGCGAAGTAGAGCTTGCGGCCGCTGGCCGCGTCGGTGAGCACCCAGCCGCCCCACAGGGTGCGGCAGGTGTCCAGCAGGGAGCGTTTAGACCAGTGGTGGGCCGGCACGAAGTCGAAGCGTACGCCGCCCAGTTCGGCGGACTCCCACCAGTCGAGCTCGGTGACCCGGGTGAAGCCGCGGCGGCGGCACCAGCGGCCGAGACCGGCCGGGACGAAGAGGGCGGTGTGCCGGGGCAGCCGCTTGAGGGTGGGGGCGTCGAGGTGGTCGTAGTGGTTGTGGCTGATCACCACCGCGTCGACGGGGGGCAGTTCCTCCCAGCGCACCCCGACGGGGGTCATCCGGGCGGGGGTTCCCAGGATGCGCCGGGACCAGACGGGGTCGGTGAGCACGGTCAGGCCCCCGGCACGCAGCACCCAGCTGGCGTGCCCGGCCCAGGTGACGGACACGTCGCCGGGGGCCACGGCGGGCAGCGGGGCGGGCGCGTACGGCAGGTCGGGGATCCCGCGCAGCCCGGCCGGGCCCGGCCGGAACGCCCCCTCCCGGGCCAGCCGGGCGAACGCCCGCACCCCGGGCAGCGGGGTGGTCAGCCGGTCCGCGAACGACCGCGGCCACACCCGCGCCTCCCCCACCCCCCGCGCGGCGGCGACGGAACCCGCCGGGGCCGAAGCGGACACGGATACCGGGCCGGAGGCCGGGACCGGGCCGCGGGCCGGGCCGGAGGCCGGCGTCAACGCCGGGGCGGACTCGGGGGCCGGCTCAAGGGCCGACACGGATGCCGGGCCGGCGGCCGGCGTCGGCGCGGGGTGGGCGGCCGGGGGGCGTACGGCGGGGGTGGGGGGCGGGGCGGGCGGCGCGGGGGCGTCCGTCTGGTCCCTCATCGAGGAGTCTCCGTTCAGCGGCGGCCGGTTCGGTCGGGGACGGGTCAGTCGGCCAGCCCGGCGAGCACCGACCCGAGCCGGTCCAGCGCGCCCCGGACGTGCGGCAGCCCCAGCGGGTCGCGGGCCCCGAGCGCGGCGAGGCGTTCCTCCGGGGTGGCGCCCAGCAGCGGGCCGGTCGACAACCGCACGCGCAGCGCGACCGGTTCGTCCGCGAACCGCTGCCCGCCGGGCGTCGGCGCGCCCAGCCGGGCGCCGAGCCAGTCCTCCAGTTCCATCGCGTCGCCGACGCCGTGCCGGGCCAGTCCGGCGCGCAGCGGGGTCAGGTCCGCGTACAGGTGCCGTCCGGCCTGCGGGGGCCGGGCGAGGGCTCCGACGGCCAGCAGTTCCCGGTGCGCGGCGGCGGCGACCGCACCGTGCAGGGCGGCGGCCGCGTAGGCCCGTCCGGCGACGGCGTCGGGCTCGTCGAGCGCGTGCGCGGCGGCTCCCGCGACGGGACCGGCGACCAGGGCGCCGGTGGCGGTGAGGACGTCGAGGGTGCGGGCCCGCAGCCAGGTGCCGCGCGGGGTGCCGGGGAAGCGGACCACGGCGGCGGGCCAGCCGGCCGGCAGCAGCGCGCCCGACAGGTCCACCAGGACGGCGGCCTGCTCGGGGAGCATCTCGGCGGGACTCAGCACCAGGGTGTCGTGCGGCCGGTGCACCGTGTCGCGCCAGCTCTCGTCGCTGACCACGAACAGCCCGGCGGACTCCGCCGCCTCACAGGCCTCGCGCAGCATCTCCGGCGGCGGCACGGTGGCGGTGGGGTCGTCCGCCACCGACAGCAGCAGCACGCGCGGGTCGCCGCCCTCGGCCCGTACCCGCCGGACGGTCTCCAGCAGGGCGTACGGGTCCGGGATCCCGCCGCACTCCGCCGGGGTGGGCACGTGATAGGCCCGCCGTCCCAGCAGCCGGACCTGCGGGGTCCACCAGGCGGGACAGGGCCGGGGCAGCATGACGTCGCCGCCGTACGCGCCGAGCAGGGCCAGCAGCAGGGCGGGCGCGCCGGGGCCGGCGGCCACGTTCTCGGGGGCGGTCGCGAGCCCGCGCCGGGCCCAGTGCCGGCAGGCGGCCTCGTGCAGGGCCGCCCCGCCGCCGGGGGGCTCGGGGGCGGCCCGGCCGGCCGCTTCGGCGAGGACGGCGGTCAGCTCGGGCAGTACGGGCAGGCCGGGCTGAGGGGCGGGGGGACCGTACCGGACCGGGCCGCGCCCCTGTGCGGCGGAGCGCCACGCTCCGGACACTCCGGCCAGCCCTTCCGCCATCCCCGACACGTGTCCGCCTCCCACTGCCGCCGTTGCCGTTGCCGTTGCCGTTGCCGTTGCCACCATCGACCGACCAACCGTGACCTTTATACGATTATTTGTTCCGTCATGCCCGTTCGCGGCACGCGGCGCCCCTCAGCCCCGCCGCCCGACCAGCGCCAGCAGCCGGGTCTGCGCGTTCGCCCCGGCGGGGAAGTCCAGCGGCTCGGCGAACATGCCGCTCGACGCGAGGCTGTCCGCGTAGGGGATGACCTCCTTGAGGGCGAATTCCACGAGCCCGTCGGGCAGCCGCTCCTGCGCGCCGATCGCCCGCGCGAGGTCCCAGGTGTGCACGACGCAGTCGGTCGTCAGTTCCGAGCAGTACGCCGACCCGCGCGTGGGCCCGTACGAGAGCGCGACGGTCCGCTCCAGCGCCCCGGGCTCGGCGAAGGCGGCGAGCGCGGCGGCCGATGCCCGGTCCCAGGCGGCCACCGGGTCCTCGCCGAGCGGGTCCCCGGAGAGCGCGTCGCCGACGTCGGCCACGGTGCGGCCCTCGGTGAGCAGGGGTGGGATCCAGAGCTGCTCGCCGGTCACGTGGCCGACGAGGTCCCGCACGGTCCACTCGGTACAGGGGGTGGGCGCGCCCCACTGGGCCTCCGCGACCTCCCGTACGCGCTCGCCGAACAGCCGCAGCGCCGCGGCGTGCTGTTCGAGCAGCGTCTCCGGCATGGGTCTCACCGTCCTCCGCGCTGGGATCCCCCTGGGGCCCACTGTCCTCGCCCCCACCCCGCCCTGCCACCGACCGACCCGATCCCCTTGACGCACAAGCATCGTGTCCACATGTCAAAACACTCATCTCACATGGCGATCGAAGCGACTACCGTGATCACCACGCTTCGACGACGAGACGACGAGGAGTCCCGCCATGAACGATCCGCGGCAGGCGCGCGAGAGCGCCGTCTACACCCACGGCCACCACGAGTCGGTGCTGCGCTCGCACCGCTGGCGCACCGCCGCCAACTCCGCGGCGTACCTGGTCCCCGAACTGCGGCCCGGCATGCGGGTGCTGGACGTGGGCTGCGGCCCGGGCACCATCACGGCGGACCTGGCGGAGCTGGTGGCCCCGGGCGGGCGGGTCACGGCGGTCGACGCGGCGCAGGACGTACTGGAGCAGGCCGCCGCCCACGTGAAGGAGCGCGGACTGGCCGGCGCCGTCGACTTCGCGGTGGCGGACGTCCACGCGCTGGACTTCCCCGACGCCTCCTTCGACGTGGTCCACGCCCACCAGGTGCTGCAGCACGTCGGCGACCCGGTACGGGCCCTGCGGGAGATGCGCCGGGTGTGCCGGCCGGGCGGGATCGTGGCGGTCCGCGACGCCGACTACGCGGCGATGACCTGGTACCCGGCCGCGCCGGCCCTGGACGAGTGGCAGAGCCTGTACCGGCGGGTCGCCCGCGCGAACGGCGGCGAACCGGACGCCGGGCGGCGGCTGCGCGCCTGGGCGCGGGAGGCGGGCTTCACGGACGTGACCTGTTCGGCGACGGCCTGGTGCTACGCCACCCCGGAGGAGACCGCCTGGTGGTCGGCCCTGTGGGCGGACCGTACGACGGCCTCCGCCTACGCGGACATCGCCGTCCGGGGCGGACACGCGACGGCCGACGCCCTGGCCGCCATCGCCGGGGCCTGGCGGACCTGGGGCGCCGACCCCGACGCCTGGTTCTCGGTCCTGAACGGCGAACTGCTCTGCCGCCCCTGACCGCGAACCCGCCGGGGGCGGACGCCCGGGCGGCAGCTACGAGAGGGCCTGGCCCGGCGGGCGCATGCGGAAGTCGTAGGCCGCCGGGAGCGGGGCGTCGGTGAGGGCGGACCAGATCTCGGAGAGGGTCTCCTCGCCCTCCCGCAGGTCGGGGAGCTCGAAGCCGTCCTCGAAGACCCGGCGGGCCGCGCCCACGTGTCCCTCCGCCGCCAGCAGCCGTGCGGCGAGCAGCCGGAGCCGGTCCCACACCGAGCGGGCCGCCGCCAGGCGGCCGGCGGCCAGCAGCGCGGTCATCGCCTCCCGCCCCAGCGCGGACTCCGCGGCCTCCCACCGTTCGCCGCCCCGGCTCTCCCCCGCGAGGTCGTCGAAGGCCTCCGCGTAGCGGTCGGCGGCCCGTTCCCGGTCCCCGGCCAGCTCGTCGGCCACCGCCAGGGCCCGCAGCAGCGGCCAGCGCGAGGGCGCCAGCGCCAGCCCGCGCTCCCAGCTGCGTACGGCCTGGGCGATGTCGCCCGCGTGCCACTGGGCCACGCCCAGGTGGTACTCGGTCAGCGGGTCGGCCGGGGCGGTCTCCAGCATGTCCCGCCAGTGCGGAGCCACCAGCGCCTCCCCCGGCGGCACCACCTTGCGCGGGGCGGGGAACAGCCCGGTGCGCCACAGCTCCAGCCACGGCCGCTGGGCCTCCCCGAGGGTGGACTCCGGGAACGGGGTGCCGGGCAGCTTGAAGCCCCCGCACAGCACTTCGAGCGCGCCCCAGCCCGAGCCCTCGGCCAGCCGCTCCCCCGGCTCGGCGTCGGCCCGCCCGCGCCACGCCCCGTACGCCGCCTCCAGCGCCGCGGACGGCAGCGCGGCGTCGAGGGCCGCCGAGGCCGCCCCGCGGGCCGCCGCCCAGTCGGCGCCGTGCACCGCCGAGGGGTCCGCCGACAGCGGCCCGTACGCCTCCAGCCAGCTGAACTCCGCCCCGGCCTCCAGCCGTACGTGCTCCAGCTGGGTCCGGGCCAGCCCCGCCTGGATCTCGGCGTAACCGCCGGTGCCCGGTTCGGTGAGCCACTCCTGCCAGCGGCGGCCGCCCCCGCCCGCGCCCCACACGAACAGCTTGCGCCCGCGCAGCAGGCGGGTGGAGGCCTGCACCAGGCCGTGCCCGTCGGCGTCGAGGGAGGCGATCCAGGGCCGGGCCTCGTCCTGGACCTCGTAGAAGAAGTCGGCGGGATGCGCGCTGCCCAGCGGGTACGTCCGGTCGGCGTCCTCCCAGCGGGGTACGGGGATCCGGCGCAGGGTGCGCTCGTACCCGAAGTGCCAGGCCTCCTCGGCGGGGGCGAGGACCCGGGTGCCGGGGTCCTCGGGGACGGCCGTGTTGGACCACCAGTACACGGGCGCGGGCCGCTCGTGCGGGTTGCGCACGCGGACGCCGACGTACAGGAAGCCGGAGTCGGCCGGCAGCCACAGGTCGACCTGGAACGGCAGGTCGCGCAGCCGCTCCCACTCCCACATCCGCACCATCTCGCCGCCGTCCGGGGCGGGCACGAGCGCGGCGTGCAGCGGGGCGCAGGACAGGGTGGTGTGTCCGGTGGCGCCGATGTTCCACTCGATGCCGCCGGAGAACCAGGCGCCGTTGAGGGCGAAGTTCGCGGGCTGGAACACCGGGTTGCGGTAGAGGAGTTCGCGTCCGGTGGGGAGGTGGACGAGGGAGTGGATCCGGCCGCCGAGCCCGGGCAGCACCGTGACGCGCAGCCGGCCGTTGTCGAGGACGACCGCCTCGAACTCCCGCTCCGCGCGCTCGCGTCCGTACCCGTCGCGGACGCGGACCGGCAGCAGGGAGCGCAGCGGCTCGTGGCCGATCTGACGGGCCATGTCGCGCGGCAGCCCGTGGCGCGAGCGCTCGTCCAGTTCGTGCACGCCGTCGGGTGCGCGCAGGGCGGGCAGGGGGTTGTCGGGACCCAACGGGGCCGCCGGGAGGGTCAGCAGGGCACGTCGGACGGTGGTGGCCATGAGGGAATGGAACACTCCGACCCGGCCGGTGCACAGGGGTTCCGCGCATCACCACCGGTCAGGATTACGCAAAGGCCCCCGCGTCCGGGCCGGCCGGCCGGCCGCGTCCGCACACATGTCCGCCGTCACGGCCCAGCGTTCGTGGTCCCGCCAGGCCCCGTCGACGCGGAGGAAGCCGGCCAGGGGTTGTGGCAGCGTCCCCGGACGCGGTGATCACCCCTGACCCGCTCCTCGCGGCGGCGCGTTCCGCGCTCCGGGTCGCGGGGTCAGCCGCGCAGCTCCAGGCGGGGGATGTCGTCCCGCTCGAAGCCGAACACCTGGGCGTACAGCGACAGTTCCGCCTCCAGCGCCCGCACCATCGTCTCCGCCCGGCGGAAGCCGTGCCCCTCGCCCTCGAAGGTGACGTACGCGTGCGGCACCGCGCGCCCGCGCAGCGCGGCGAGGAGGCGTTCGGCCTGGGCGGGCGGGCAGACCGGGTCGTCCAGACCCTGGAGGAGGACGAAGGGGGCGGTGATCCGGCCGGCGCGGGCCACCGGGGAGCGTTCGCGGCAGTGCAGGGCCAGGGTCTGCGGCGGCCCGGCCAGTCCGTCGACGTAGTGCGACTCCAGGTCGTGGGTCTCGGCGGCGAAGCCCCGCAGGTCGAGGACCGGGTAGATGATCGCCGCGCACGCGTACACGTCGGTGGCGGCCAGGGAGGCGGCCGCCGTCCAGCCGCCCGCGCTGCCGCCCCGGATGGCGAGCCGGGCGGGGTCGGCGGTGCCCTCGGCGGCCAGGGCCCGGGCGACGGCCGCGCAGTCCTCGACGTCGACGACGCCCCACTGTTCGCGCAGCCGCTCGCGGTAGGCGCGGCCGTAGCCGCTGGAGCCGCCGTAGTTGACCTCGACGACGCCGATGCCGCGCGAGGTGAAGTAGGCGATGTGCAGGTCGAGTACGGGCGGCACGTGGTCGGTGGGTCCGCCGTGCGCCCACACCACGTACGGGGGCAGTTCGTCGGCGGGGGCCCGCCGGGCGGGGTGGTGCGGCGGGTAGACGTGGGCGTGGATCTCCCGGCCGCCGGGCCCGGGGAAGGCCCGGGTCTGCGGTTCCGGGTAGTGGGCGGGGTCGACCGGATCGGTGGCGCGGGCGCCCACGACCCGGGTGTGGCCCGTGACGGTGTCCAGTTCGACGACCTCGTACGCGCTGCGGGGGCTGGCGGCGACCCCGTAGACCCGGGTGCCGCTGACGGCCAGCGCGGGCTGCCAGGCCGTCCAGGGGCCGGCGGCGTCGACGAGTTCCCCGCTGTCCGGGTCGAGGACGCCGAGGACACAGGAGCCCTGGCCGTGCAGGACGGCGAGCAGCCGGTCGGGCAGCGGGGCGATCCAGCTCAGCCCGGGCTTCCACAGCGGTCCGCCGAACTCCTCCTCGCGGGGGCACAGGTTGACGGCCCCGCCGCCGTCCGGGTCGACCCGGTACGGGTTCCACCAGCCGCTGCGGTCGCTCACCGCGAGCAGGGTCCCGTCGGCCGCCCACGCCACCTGGGCCACGGCCTCGTCGGGGCCGCCGAGCACCGTGCGCGGGGCGGCGAGCGTGCCGTCGGGGGCGATCTCGGCGAGCTGGAGCTCGGTGCCGTCCCAGGGCATCCGGGGGTGGTCCCACACCAGCCAGGCCGCGTGCCGCCCGTCGGGGGAGGGCTTCGGGCCGGTCCGGAAGCGGTGGCGGTCGTCGGTGAGCTCCCGGACGGCGGCCCGGTCCCGGGCGGCCGATCCGTCGAGCGGGACGGCGGCCGCGACCCGGCGCACGTCGGTGGGCGCGGGGCCGGTGAACTCCTCCAGCACGCACCAGACTTCGCCGCCGCGCAGCACCGGGTCGGCCCAGCGCAGGCCGCCGCCGACCGTGGAGAGGGGGGTGAGGGGGCGGGGTTCCGGGCTGCCGGGGGCGTCCGGTTCGTAGGCGTAGAGCCGCTGGTCGGCGTGGTGGACGAACACCACCAGCGGTCCCCCCGAGGGCCGTTCGGCGCCCGCCCAGGGCAGGCCCCCGTACTCGGTGAGGCGGCTGCGGACGTTCCACGGCGCGGGCAGCACCGACCGTGCGGCGCGGCCGTCCGCGGGGCGGCGTACGAGGGTGCGGCGGCCGCCCTCCCGGGGGCGCGGCTCGGTCCACCAGACCTCGGCGCCGACGGTGCCCACGTACTCGGGGCGTCCGTCGTGGGAGGCGGCCAGCGCGGCGTCGATCGGCGAGGGCCAGCTGCCGTAGGGGCCGCCCGGGGCGGGTGGGGCCATCAACGGGCGCCCCTCACAGGGTCCGCAGCGCGCGGTCGAGGACGCGGACGCCGAAGTGCAGGGCGTCGACGGGGACCCGCTCGTCGACGCCGTGGAAGAGGGCCCAGTAGTCGAAGCCGGGCGGCAGCTTGAGCGGGGAGTAGCCGTAGCCGGTGATGCCGAGGCGGGAGAACTGCTTGGCGTCGGTGCCGCCCGCCATGCAGAAGGGGACCACGTGTCCGTCGGGGTCGAAGTGCTCGACGGCCTCGCGCAGGATCCCGTACGTCCGCCCGTCCACGGGGGCTTCGAGGGCGACTTCGCGGTGGTGGAACTCCCAGTGCACGTCGGGCCCGGTGAGCTCGTCGAGGGTGGCGGCGAACTCGGCCTCGCCGCCGGGCAGCGTCCGCCCGTCGACGTACGCGGTGGCGTGTCCGGGGACGACGTTCAGCTTGTAACCGGCTTCGAGGATGGTCGGGTTGGCGCTGTTGCGGACGGTGGCCTCCACCAGGGCGGCGGCCGGGCCGAGTTTGCCGAGGACCGAGTCGAGGTCGAAGCCGGGGGCCCGCGGGTCGGCCGACAGGCCCTGGAGGGCGGCGAGTTCGGTGATGCAGGCGGCGGTGGTGCCGGTGAGCCGGACCGGCCACTCGTGTGCGCCGATGCGGGCGACGGCGGCGGCGAGGCGGCTGACGGCGTTGGCCTTGTTGGGCTTGGAGCCGTGTCCGGCGGTGCCGTGGGCGGTCAGCTTCAGCCAGGCGGTGCCGCGCTCGCCGGCCGCGACGGGGTAGAGGGCCTGCCCGGGTCGGGTGTGCAGGGTGAAGGCCCCGGACTCGCCGAGGCCCTCCGTACAGCCCTCGAAGAGGTGGGGGTGGTGGTCGGCGAGGAAGCCGGACCCGTCGATCGCGCTGTCCTCCTCGTCGGCGGTGTAGGCGATCACGATGTCCCGGCGCGGCCGCACGCCCTGGCGCGCCCAGGCCCGTACGAGGGCCAGCACCATCGCGTCCATGTTCTTCATGTCGACCGCGCCGCGGCCCCAGACCACCCCGTCGCGGACTTCGCCGGAGAACGGGTCGACGCTCCAGTCGGCGGCCTCGGCGGGGACCACGTCGAGGTGGCCGTGGACGAGCAGGGCGGGCGCGCAGGGGTCGGTGCCGTCGATGCGGGCCACCACGTTGGTCCGGCCCGGGGTGCGCTCCAGCAGGACCGGTTCCAGTCCGGCCCCGGCGAGGCGCTCGGCGACGTACTCGGCGGCGGGCCGCTCGCGGCAGTCGCCGCCGCCCCGGTTGCTGGTGTCGATCCGGATCAGATCGGAGGTGAACGCGACGACCTCCTCGAAGGCCGCGGCGTCGAGCGCCCCGGCGGGCGCGCCCGCCCCGGCCGGACCCGCAGTGCCGACGTCGCCGTCGCCGTCCACCCATCGCATGTCAGCCATACTGCTCCTCCACGGCCGCGGAGACGACCGTCGTGACGGCTTTGAAGGTCCGGATCCCCTCGTACATGGTCCCACTGGTGTACGCGATCCGGCGTTCGGCGCAGCGTTCGACGCCGGGGACCACGGTGGCGGCCATCGAGAGGTGTTCGGCGTCGAACTCCACCTCCACCGTGAACGGGCCGCCCCGCACCGGCTCGTGCCGGACGGCGAGTGTGACGGCCTCGGTGGCGGCGGCCCGGATGTCGGCGGCGGTGCGGGCCGGGGTGCGGCACACGGCGGCGTAGCGCGAGACGTGGTCCTTGACGGCGACGGTGCGCGCGTCCGGGGCGTAGGCGGCGGCGTCGGCGCAGGTCAGGTCGTCGCCGGTGACGAGGATGACGGGGACCCCGTACTCGGCGACGACGTGGGCGTTGAGCAGGCCCTCGCTGGCGCGCAGGCCGTTGAGCCAGACCCCGGTGATGGAGTTGGCGAGGTAGGTGTGGGCGAGGACGCCCTCGGCTCCGGCGCCGGTGTGGTAGCCGACGAAGGCGATCCCGTCGACGTCGCCGTGCTGGACGCCTTCGACCATGGAGAGGGACTTGTGCCGGCCGGTGAGCATCTCGGCGCGGGCGTCGAGCTTCTCCAGCAGCAGGTTGCGCATGGTCCAGTGGGCCTCGTTGACGAGGACCCGGTCCGCGCCGCCGTCGTAGAGGCCGAGGACGGCGGCGTTCACGTCGGAGGTGAACATGGCCCGGCAGCGCTCCCATTGGGCGGTCCCGGGCAGCACGTCGGCGGGCCAGGTGACGCCGGTGGCGCCTTCCATGTCGGCGGAGACGAGGATCTTCATCGGGCCCCCGGTGGCTCGGGTCGCGGAGCCCCACCCTAGGCGGTCTCTGGGAAGTAGGGCACGTCCCCACGCCGCCCGGCACGGCACCTCGCCGCACTGCCGCATCACCCGAGTACGTCCAGTACGCGGGTAATGCGGCAGCGCGCCGATGCACCGCACCGGACGACGCGGAAACGCACCCCACTTCCCAGAGACCGCCTAGCCGCCCGACCCCCTCCGGGCCCGGGGGCCACGCCCGGGTTCGCGGCGGGCGGCCGGGCGGGGTGCGCGGCTCACCGCGGCCGGGAAATCCACCCGATCCGGTGAGCCGCCCCGAGGGGGTGTCGCGGCAACGGCCTTGATCAGGACTCGACTTCCTGCGCGAGGTTCGCGAGGACGGTGTCGTAGATGCGGCCGAGGCCCTTGGGCGCGAAGGTGCGCTCGAAGAAGCCGCCGATGCCGCCCGCGCCGTTCCAGACGGTGCTGACCACGGCCTTGGACTTGCCCTCGCCCGCCGGGGTCACGGTCCAGGTGGTGACCATGGAGGAGTTGCGGTCCTTCTCCACCAGCTGGCCGTCCGTGGGCTCGGTGACCTCCAGCAGGCAGTCCCGTACGCGCTTGCTGGTGGCCTGGAGCTTCCAGTGGACCAGGGTGCCCTCGCCGTCGCCGCCCTCGCGGACCTCGTACTCGCTGAAGTGCTCGGGGAGCAGCTTGGAGCGGGTGCCGGTGTAGTCCGCGAGCGTGTCGAACACGGTCTCCGCGTCGGCCCCGATGATGCGCTCCGTGGTGGCCTCGACCTGCGCCATACCTGTTCCTCCAGCAGTTGTTCTCGCTCGACGCGGCAAGCCAACCACCTCCGGGGCGGGCGCCCAAATCCGGGGTCCGGGGGAACGCCCCGCACGATCATGGGAACGTTTGTTCTATTCTCGGGCCGAGGGCCGCGTAGGGCTAGCGAAAGGCGGCGTCATGCGCTGGAACCATCTGACCGAGGACGCGAAGCCCGCCGGCGACGGACGGCCCACCGGTCCGCCCGCGCTCTTCGGCGCGGACTCCGTCGTGACCCGCACCTTCGACACCCCCGAGTTCCGGGGGATCACCTTCCACGAGGTCCGCGCCCGGTCGATCGTCAACCGGGTCCCCGGGGCCTCGCGGATGCCGTTCGAATGGACCGTCAACCCCTACCGGGGCTGCAGCCACGCCTGCGTCTACTGCTTCGCCCGCAAGACGCACTCCTACCTGGACCTCGACACCGGCACCGGCTTCGACTCGCAGATCGTGGTCAAGGTCAACGCCCCGGAGCTGCTGCGCCGCGAGCTGGGCGCGGCGCGCTGGGACGGCGCGCACATCGCGATGGGCACGAACGTCGACTGCTACCAGCGCGCCGAGGGCCGCTACCGGCTGATGCCCGGGATCATCGAGGCGCTGGGCGAGCGCGCGAACCCCTTCTCCATCCTCACCAAGGGCACCCTGATCCTGCGCGACCTGCCCCTGCTGCGGCGGGCCGCGGCCGTCACCGACGTGGGCGTCTCCGTGTCGGCCGGGTTCACCGACACCGCCCTGTGGCGCACGGTCGAGCCCGGCACCCCCTCCCCCGCCGCCCGGCTGGCCGCCGTACGGGCCCTCACCGACGCGGGGATCGAGTGCGGGGTGCTGATGGCTCCGGTGATCCCCTTCCTCGGCGACTCCCCGGAGCAGCTGCGCGAGACCGTCCGGGCCGTCGCCGCGTCCGGGGCCACCTCGGTGACACCCCTGGTACTCCATCTGCGGCCCGGAGCGCGGGAGTGGTTCACGGCCTGGCTGGGGCGGCATCACCCCCACCTGGTCGAACGCTACGCACGCATGTACGCGGGCGGGTCGTACGCGCCGACCTGGTACCAGCGCCGGATCACCCGCCAAGTCCACGAACTCGCGGCCGAATTCGGCATCGGCCCCTCGGGCCCCGGGGCCGCGCGGGCCGTGGTCCTGCCGGAGCGTCCGGCCGACGCGGCGCCCGCCGGGCCGACCCAGCTCACCCTGCTGTGATCACCCCGGTGGCCGCGCGCGCCTCCCGAGGGGTCATCACATCGGGCCAATAGGCTGCCCAATCCCGTCTTCCCGCCACGGTTTCCGGGACGATTCCGCCCAGAACCCTCGGCTGGGAGGCCCCATGCTGCACCCCGTTCCACACCCGCTGAAGAAGCGCGCCGCCGTACTGCTGTCGCTCTCCACCGTCGCCGCCGCCCTCGCGAGCCCCGTCACCGCCGCCCCGGTGACCGCGCCCGCACCGGCCCCGGCCGCCGCGGCCCTGAGCTGGACCGGCTGTGCGACCCCCCGCTACCCGACCCTCCAGTGCGCCTCCCTCAAGGTCCCCCTCGACCACGACCACCCCGCCGGGCGGCAGATCTCCCTGGCCCTGACCCGGGTCCCGCACACCTCCGCGACCTTCCAGGGCCCGCTGCTGGTCAACCCCGGCGGCCCGGGCGGCAGCGGGCGCACCCTGGCCGGGTTCGTCGCCTCCGCCCTGCCCAAGGACGTGGCCGGGCAGTACGACGTGATCGGCTTCGACCCCCGGGGCGTGGGCAGGAGCGAGCCCGCCCTGGACTGCGGGGCCGGGCACTTCAAGCCCGTACGGCCCGACTCGGTGCCCCGCGACCCGGCGACCGAGGAGGCCAACCTGGAGCGGGTGCGCTCCTTCGCCGAGTCCTGCCAGACCAAGCACGCGGACGTGCTCCCGTACGTGGGGACCGTCTCCGCCGCCCGCGACCTGGAGGTGCTGCGCACGTCGCTGGGCGCCGAGCGGCTCAGCTACTTCGGCTACTCCTACGGGACCTACCTGGGCGCGGTGTACGCCAGGCTCCACCCGGACCGGGTGCACCGGCTCGTGCTGGACTCCGTGGTCGACCCGGGCGGGGTCTGGTACGAGGACAACCTCTCCCAGGACCAGGCCTTCGACGCCCGCCACAAGGCCTTCCTGGCCTGGGTGGCCCAGTACGACTCCACCTACCACCTGGGCACCGACCCGGCCCGGGTGGAGGAGCGCTGGTACCAGGTGCGCGAGGCGCTGCGGTCGGCCCCGGCGGGCGGGAAGGTGGGTCCGGCGGAGCTGGAGGACACCTACATGCCGGGCGGCTACTACAACGGCTACTGGCCGGCCCTGGCCGAGGCCCTGGCGGCGTACGCGGTGCGCGCGGACGCCAAGCCGCTGGTGGCGGCGTACGAGCGGTTCGGGGCGGTGGAGCCCTCGGCGGGCAACAGCTACAGCGTGTACACGGCGGTGCAGTGCCGGGACTCGGCCTGGCCCCGGGACTGGAACCAGTGGCGGGCCGACATGTGGCGCACGCACGCCAAGGCGCCCTTCATGACCTGGAACAACGCCTGGTACAACGCCCCGTGCGCGTTCTGGAAGACGGAGCCGCTGCAGGCCCCGGACGTGACGAACACCGAACTCCCCCAGGCGCTGCTGTTCCAGGCGACCGAGGACGCCGCCACCCCCTACGAGGGCGCGGTGAGCATGCGTCACAAGCTGGCCGGCTCGGCGCTGGTGGTGGAGGAGGGCGGCGGCAACCACGGCATCGCCCTGAGCGGCAACAAGTGCCTGGACGAGAAGCTCGCCTCGTACCTGAGGACGGGCCGGGCGGCGGACGCCTCCTGCCCCGCCCAGCCCGCCCCGAAGCCGGCCACGGCCACGCGCGCGGTGCCGCCCTCGGCCGGGGGCGCCGCCCTGCACGGGCTGCTGGGGTTCCGCGGCTGACCCGTACCGGGCAAGATCGTGCTCATGACCACTCCTGAGCGGAACAGCGGCGGCCTCACCCGGATCACGGCGCCGGAGGGGGTCGCCCCCGGCTACGGGTACAGCCACGTCGTCTGGGGCACCGGGCGGTTCGTGGCGATATCCGGGCAGTGCGCCCTCGACGAGAAGGGCGAGGTGGTCGGCGAGGGCGATCCGGCGGCGCAGGCCACTCAGGTGTTCGAGAACCTGCGCCGCTGCCTGGCGGCGGCCGGGGCCGGGTTCGAGCACGTGGTGAAGCTGACGTACTTCCTGACGGACACGGCCCACTTCCCGGCCGTCCGGGCCGCCCGGGACGCGGTGCTGTCCCCGGACCGGCTGCCGGCCTCCTCGGCGGTGGTGGTCTCGGAGCTGTTCCTGCCCGGACTGATGATGGAGATCGAGGCCTTCGCCATCGTCCCGGAGTAGCCCGGGGGCCGGGACGGCCTAGGTGTGTTGTCCTGGGACGTTGGTGACACGCGTGCTGGGTTCTTGAAATGGGTGAGGGCCTCCGGGTTCGGTGTGGAT
>NZ_JBHWBP010000102.1:0-23130 GCF_042735575.1 Streptomyces sp. NPDC059564
AGGGGCCACTCCGGCCAGCTTCCCGACGCTCGTGATCGGTGTGCCCGGCGCGGGCTCGCACCAGATCGCCATGACCGACGGAGTCTTCGCCGAGTGCGACAACAAGGTGACGGTCAGCGCCTTCTCCGCCACCAAGCCGTCCTGACCGGAAGTGCGGCGTGGTGCGGCCCCGGCCCGCGCCGATGCTTCACGGGCGGACGGTCCGGCCGTGGAGGGGAACGATGAGGCTCACCAGGAGGCTCCGCACCGCGTGACGGGGGCCGCCCGGCACGGCGCTCGCGGCGGCCGTGCTGGCCGCCGCCACGGCCGTCCCGGCCGCGGGGCCCGCGTACGCTGCGGCCCGGTGCGGGCCGGCGGAGGCGGCACCGCCGGTGCGGGTGGCCCGGATCCCGGACTGGGTCGAGTCGATCGCCGTCGACGGGCGGGGCCGGATGTTCGCCACCGCCTACTTCAGCGGGCGGGTCTACCGGGTCGACGCACCGGGCGGCGAGCCGGTCGCGCTCACCGGGGACATCGGGGCCAACGGCGGGATCGTCGTGCGCGGGGGACGGGCAACTCCTCGTCGGCACGGGCGACGACCTCGCGCACTCCCTGACCGACGAGCTCTTCCCCGCGTCGCGGCTGCCGCGGGTGGATCCGGATTCCGGCGCGGTCACCACGTACACCGCCGGGATCGGCGGGATCGGCGGGATCGGCGGGATCGCGCTCCCTCCCAACGGCACGGTGTACACCACGACCCTGGGCAGCCGGAACATCGGCCGCGTCACGCCGGACGGGCGGGCCGACCCGGCCTGGGCCCGGGTTCCGCAGCCCAACGGGATCGCCGTCTCCCCCCGACGGCGGCGAGGTGTACGTCGTCCAGACCACCGTCGCCTCCGGGCTGTACCGGATCCCCGTCGGCGACCCGGCCCACCCGCGGCGGTGGATCTCCGCCGACGCCGACGCCGACGCCACCGACGTCCTGGCCCTGCCCGACGGGCTGCCCCTCGACGGCCGGGGCCGCCCGCTGGTCTCCACGCACACGGCGGGGCAGATCTGGCGCGCCGAGGAAGGGCGGCTGTGCGCCATGGAGTCTGGGCTTCCGCTCTTCACGCAGCTCACCTACGGGCGCGGCCACCGGGGCTTCTCCGCCGGCCGGCCGTACCGGGCGGGCGTCGACGGGGAGGTGTACGAGGTACCCGTCGGCGCCGAGCCGGGGCGCTGAAGCGGGGCCCTCAGATCCAGTGGAGCGTGCGCCACGGGCTGGCCGGGTCCGTGGTCAGGGCGCGGTGGGTCGCGAGGGCCGTCTCGTACCACTCGCCGAACTCCTCCTCGTCGAAGTGGAGGCAGCGGCCCAGGACGTAGGCGGCCGAGAAGCTCTCCCACGAGCGGTAGTTGAGCTGGACGAGACGGCCGGCCCTGACCACGGCCGCCTCCGCCTCCTGCAGGGAGCACAGGCGGGCGGCGAGTCCCCAGCGGGCCATGCCGGAGGCCCGGCCGTAGTCCCAGGCCTCGACGCTCCGGACGAAGCCCCCTTCGGGCAGCAGGCCGTCGGCGCGGAACCGCGCCTCGTAGCGGGCGATGCGGCCGATCAGCCGCTGCACGCCGGTCACTTGGCCCTCCAGCTCCGCGGCGGTGACGGTGCGGCCCTGGGTGACACCGTCCGCGGTCAGGCGAGGTGCGGCGGCGGCCTCGGCGCGCTGGCGCACCACGTTCCCCGCGGCCTCGCGCCAGTGGTCGACGTCGACGGGGCCCGCGAAGTCCAGGGCCATGGAGCGTCGCAGTTGCAGGACGAACTCCCAGACGTCGCTGACCATTCCGGCGCGCAGCAGCTGTTCCTGCGTGTCCTGCCAGTCCTCGCGGGTGGTGACGCCCCACCAGCGTTCCAGCGTGCGCTTCTCGTCGAGGTAGCCGCAGCCGTGGTAGGCCATCGAGTTCCAGTAGCGCCCGTTGCGCACGTTGATGTGCGCGCCGGCCGCGAGACCGAAGGCGACGGGGCCGCTGCGGGGGCCGCCCACCTCCAGGGTGTGGACGACGTCCTGGGCCAGCCCCGGCCGTTCGACCGGGGCGGAGTGGCTTTGCCACAGGGCGCGGCCCTCCGGCCCGGCCGGCAGGACGCCCTCGCAGGGGCTGCCGGGGTTGACGACGAGGTAGGGCGGGTCGTTCTGGTTCCAGACTTCCGCGAACCAGCCCAGGTCGTAGCAGTTGTAGACAGGGTCGGCGACGGGCGGCGGCAGCATGCCGCCGGTGTAGACGGCCAGGCACACGGTCTGGGTCTGCGGGTTCCAGTAGGGATGGAAGCGGGTGTTGCCCGGGTTCGCGTCGACGTACGCCCGCGACTGCATCATGTACAGGTCGGCCCGGGCGACGAGGTCGTAGTACGCGGGCCAGTCGCCGCGCGCCTTCGCCTCGTACAGCCCCCGCTCGACCGCGCTCGGCGCCTGCCAGCCCTGCGCCGGGGCCGTCGGACCGGGCAGGGCTCCTCCCTCGTGACCTGCTGTCAAACCCATGGGCAAACCCTAAGGGGTGGTCCAGTGCGGTCGGCATGCCGGTCCCGCCGGGCGGGCCGTCGTACAGAGCGGTCGGCACGGCCGCACCGGGAACACCCGCGAAGCTGGTCGCCGGGCACAGTCGCATGGCCGCCGCGACGCGGTCGCGGCCGACCGTGTCGCGGGGCTCCAGTCCGGGCTCGACCGGCGGTTCGGTGAAGGAGGGGCCGAGCAGCAGCCGCTACGCGTCGAGGAACTCGCCCACGAGCGGGGGATGTTCAGCCAGGTGCCCATCAGCGCGACGAGTCCGGCGGAGTCGGCGCGCGGCGAAGTGGTCAGCGTCCATCCGCCCCCGCTGGTGGTGCACCTCGTCGACGCGGGTGGGTTCCAGTGGCTCGTGCGCGCCGTGGCCTGTGAGCCGGCGGACAAGCGCCCGGCGGCGCGGGCACCGGAAGCGGTGCGGGTCCCGCCGGGGCGCAGGGCGGTGGGTTGCCTACCCACCGACCTACGCGTCGGCGACCAGGTCATGGCAGGCGGCAGCCTCGGCGACAACGCATGCTTGTCAGCGGCCGCGCACCGCAGACCCGTCGCAGTCGTTGCCGAGCGCCTGCCGTAAGTTCCGGGCCATGGACACGAACCGACAGCCCGATGCGATTGAGCTGATCCGGCTGGCCGACCGCAGCCAGAGCATCGGCGTTCACTTGCGTTCAACCGAGCCCACCCTCGAAAGCCCGGGCATCCGGTACTACGACGCGGAGGCCGTCGTGACCAGCGGCTTCGTGAACGGAACCATCTACCTGGGGTTCGACTCCGAGGACCTCTCAGACCGGGGCCGGCTTCTGGACGCCATCGAGGAGGCCGAGCAGGAGGCCGACCTCGACGAGCCGTTCACCGCGGACTGGCCCCCATCAGGCCGCAGGCCTACCTCCCATTCATTGCCGGCGACCCCTACGTGGTCGAAGTCCATGACACGCCCAGCACCCAGATCGTGGTCTCCGTACCGCTCGACATGGGCGAAGAGTGGATAGCCGAGTCCAGGGAACGCCTGGCGGCTGCCCGAGCCGCTCTCGGTGTTGACACAGAGGACCAGCACGGCGCACGTCCCTGACCGCCAGCCGACGCAGTCGCCGCCCACGGCCGTCCTCCCGGGAACCAAGTGACGAGATCCGGGATTTCCCTGACCTCACGCCGACCCTGGCTCCAAGATGTGCGCAACCGTTTCCAGGAGATGCACGCTACCGGTTCCAGCACTTGGCACCTCCACCGAGGATGGCCGCAGCGCCGGCAACGGTCCCCGGAGGGTCGGCCCCATGTCCTGCGCGAAGTACGGACTGGAGGTTCCGGTCGACGGCGGAGGCCCAACACCCATGATCACCGGAGTCACCAGGGGGAGCCCGCAGCATGACCGACACCACGGAGGCCCTTGGCGGGTCGGCTGCGGTCGACGATGCAGCACCAAGCGTCACGCGCCCGTTCTACGTATACGCCGTGCTCGCCAACTCGCTGTTCCAGCGTGGCGTATTCGTCCTCTTCCTTCAGCAGCGAGGCTTCTCCGCCGGGCAAGTGGCCCTCCTTCAGACACTGCTCTACCTGGTCAGCGGACTTGCGGAGTTGCCGACGGGAGTCATCGCTGACCGAATCGGCAGGCGTGCCAGCATCGTGATCGGCCAGGTGCTGATAGCTGGATGCCTGCTCGGTCAGGTGACGTCCTCCAACTACTGGGTTTTCCTGACGCTGTTCATCGGCCAGGGCGTGGGCATGGCATGCGTATCCGGTTCGGACACCGCCCTGCTGTACGACCTGCTCGTGCGTCGTGGCGCAACGGCCAGCTACGTCAAGATCAATTCCCGGTTCACCATGCTCGGGACGGTCACCTCGGGAGTCGCCATCGTCCTCGGCGGCCAACTGCAGCGGATTTCCTGGGGAATCGTCTACGTCGGTTCGGCGTCGTGCCTCGTCCTGGCCGTGGTGGTGCTGATGTCACGAGTGCCCGAGATCCGCGGCGCGGACGCGGTGGACGAGCAGGACGGAGCCGAGAAGGAGCACGGCGACGCCACAGCATGGCGGGCGATGCTTCGGGTCGCCACGCCGGCGCTCGTGACGCTTGTCGTGGTGTCCGGATTGATGCATGCGACTTTGACGCCGTACATCATTTTTACGCAGAAGACCCTCTCCGATCAGGGAGCGGGCACCGCATTGGTCAGCGTGGTCATATCGGCGGGATTCCTCGTCGGCGGACTCACTCCGTTGCTGTCGGACCGCGCGAACCGGCGCACCGGGTATCGGGTCATCGTCCCGGTGTCTCTCCTGACGCTCGCCGTGGCGCTCGGCCTGAGCGGCCTCGGCCTTGTCTGGGTCACCATCGCCGCGTTCCTGGTTCTGGTCGGAATTCCCGAGATCACCGCCGTGATCGTGGACAACGTGTTCAACGAGGCAGTGCCGTCGCGCCACCGGGCGAGCCTGCTGTCGATGATCGCATTCGTGGAGTCGGCGCTCATCGGCATCGGCTATCTCGTCCTCGGCGCGCTCATGGACGGGTTGGGCTCCAGTGTGGGCATGGCCACCTACGCCGCGGTCCCCCTGCTGGCATGTCTCCTGTGGCTCCCGGTGCTCTTCCGTGGGGCACGGGTGACCACCGGGATCGAGAAGCCCTCCGACCAAAAGGCATCCTGAAACAGACCCTCTCGAGCAATGCCCCTGCCCGATGGTGGGGGGCGTTGCTCGTTGACATGTCGCTCCCAGCGTCGACGGAGCTGTCTCAGGGCCCGCGGAGTCGAAGGGATGGAGGGGCCGAGGCCCGGGCTGCTCGCCGACGGCGGTGCACTCCGCGGGGTAGAACTCGCCGACGGGCGGACACTTCAGGCAGCAGGGGTGTTCCTCCTCCCGAGGAGAATCCCGAACGGTGGTGTCCTGGAAGGGCTTTGCTGCGAGAGGGACGGGTCAGGGCGGGGGCGCCCGACGCGTGCCGGCTGCCTGCCGCAGGCCCGCACGGATCGCCTGCTGGGCGCTGGCCGGCGCCCTGGCCGGCGGGGTGGGCTGGGCCACCGCCTTCGGCCCCGGATCCGACGGGCCGCAGGGCCAGAGCGACACCGTGGCCGTAGCGGCGGCCTCCGCTTCCGGGGAAAACGCGCCGGCCCTGGAGCTGGAGACGATCGTGGCCGCGGGCAAGGCCGTCTACGGCCTCGCCGCGGACCACCGCCAGGGCGTCTACCAGTGGTCCTCCGACCGGGCCAACTGGCTCAAGGTCCGCGGCGCCACGAGCAACCTCTACGCGGGTGGTGACGGCGTCTATGCGACCGACCTGGTCAACCGGCGACATCACCAAGTACGGCGGCGAACCAGGCCGGTGGGCCCTCGTCGGCGGCCCCGCCGCCGCCTTCGTCACCAACGGAGACCACCTCTACCGCCTCGCCCCCGACAAGCGCTCCGTCCAGATCTACAGCGGCAACGGGGGCAACGACCAATAGCGCGACCTCCACGCCCCAGCCGCCCCGGCCACACGGGAACAGAAACTCGCACGCCTCGACACCCTGACCCAGCCCGGAGACGAAGCCTTCAACGACTGGGCGCAGGCACTGGGCGCGCACCGCACCGGCAAGCCCGACCGGTACGAGTTCGACTGGACCACGAACAAGTGCAACGACCCCGCCCCGAACACCGTCGCCGGCTTCGACTTCACCCTCGCCTGCATCCGGCACGACTTCGGCTACCGCAACTACAAAGACCTGCAGGAAGAGAACACCTTCAAGCACGGCGGTGACTGGAACGCCCCCAAAGACCGCGTCGACCGCATCTTCCACCAGGACCTGCGCACCGTCTGCAACGCCGTGACCATCCCCCTGAACCACACCGACACCGAACGCGCGGCCTGCAACAGGGCAGCCGGCCACTACTACTCGGCCGTCGTCGCCACCGGCTGACCCACACCAAACGCCGGTACAAGGGCCGCCACCCCGCTCAAAGGGGTGGCGGCCCTCGGCCACGCGGCAGTGCCTCTACGGACCGGGGGCCAACTCCACATCAGTTGTCGGCGTACTCGCCAAAGTGCGCAGCCAGGTACATGGGAACGTACCCGGCGACCGGCTGGCGCGGCACCCGAAATCGCCGCCCGGGTTCAGGGGATGATGATGATCTTGCCGCGGTTCTGACCGGCTTCGCTGCGGCGGTGGACGTCGGCGAGGCCGGCCAGTGGACGTGACTCGCTGATGTCGATGCCGAGCGCGCCCGCGTCTACGAGTTCCACGAGCCCCGCGAGGTGTGCGACATCGTTGCGGGCGACCATGTGTATCGCGCTCACTCCGGCGTCGGCAGCCGGTTCGATCGGGGTTGCGATCGAGATGATCCTCCCGCCCGGCCGCACCAGAGGCGCCAGAGCTGCGGCGTCCTGCGGGCTCAGCGGGACCAGATTGAGCAGCGTGTCCACCGGACGGTCGAGCGCGGCGCTCACCGGTCCGGCGGTGTAGTCGATCACTTGGTCCGCCCCCTGCCGCAGGACCGCCGCAGTGCTCCGAGGACTGGCCGTGACGATCACCTCCGCCCCCGCGTGCTTGGCGAGCTGCGTCACGAAGCCTCCGACGCCGCCACCGGCACCGTTGACCAGCACCCGCTGACCAGCGGCTACCTTCCCGTGTTCGAAGACTGCCTGCCAGGCCGTCAGGCCGGCCACGGGAAGGGCCGCGGCGTGCGCGAGAGGGATGGACGCAGGCGCCGCGACGAGCACGGCGGCCGGCGCCCGGACGTACTGGGCAGCCGCTCCCCCACCGTCGAGCCGCCCGATGACCCGGTCTCCGACGGCGAAGCCCTCCGTCCCCGCCCCGATCTCGGCCACGGTTCCGGCGAGATCCCAGCCGAGCGTGTAGGGCAGGTCCACAGAGAAGAACGCCTGCAGCATCCCGGCGCGCAGAGCGGCCTCGGTGGGATTGAACGAGGTCGCGGCGACATGGACAAGCACTTCACCGAAGGCGGGTCGCGGACGGGGAACAGCGTCGTAGCGGATCACGGAGGAATCGCCGTACTCATGGATGCGCGCGGTCTTCATCATCGTCATGCCGCGAAACTACCGACCACACACGGAGACGATCCATGCGTCAGAGCGCCCAGTTCATGCGCGTACGTCTCGCACCCGTACGCTCGGCCCATGGACGTACTCAGCGATGTGGTGGCGGTGATTCGGACGGGCCGACCCCGGGCGGCGCATGTTCGGTGGCATGCCCCGTGGGGACAGGAGTTCGCCTCCGTACCGGGTTCGGCGGGCTTCCAGGTGGTCCTGCGGGGCTCCTGCTGGCTCCTGCCCCCGGACGCGGAGCCCGTCCAACTGGGCGCGGGGGACGTGGTGTTCCTGCCCCGCGGCAGCGGGCACACCCTGGCCGACAGCCCCGAAACCCTGGTGGCAGCCCCTGCCTGCGGCCCCGAGGGCCACGAGCTTTACGACTCCTACGCCTCGGACAGCGTCGACCGGAGCGGAGGCAGCGGTCCGGTCACGGTAGTGCTGTGCGGCGCCTACCAGCTCGACCCGTCCGGCACCCACCCGCTGCTGCTGACCCTCCCGGATCTGATCCACCTGCCGGCGCACTCGGACCGCCATCCCGAGCTGCGTTCAGCCGTGGAACTTCTGGCCGCCGAGCTGGAGAACCCGCGCCTGGGCACGGACGCAGTCGTTCCCGCCCTCCTGGACACACTCCTGCTGTACATCCTGCGCATCTGGTTCACTGAACAGCCCTCCCAAGGAAACACCACCGGATGGGCCGCCGCGCTCAACGACCCACCCGTCACCGCCGCCCTCCACGCCATCCACCGCGACCCGGCGGCACCCTGGAGCGTGGCGAAACTCGCCACGGAAGCCGGGCTCTCCCGGGCACCCTTCGCCAGACGCTTCGCCATGCTGATCGGCCAACCGCCCCTCGGCTACCTGACCTGGTGGCGGATGACCACGGCAGCGCGCCTGCTACGGACATCGGACGCACCGTTGAGATCCATCGCCGCCCAGGTCGGCTACACCTCCGAGTTCGCCTTCGCCCACGCGTTCAAACGCATGCACGGAACCGCACCGGGCACGTACCGGCGGAACAACTGATCCGAAGTGGCAGACCTGAGCACGTTCAGCGCAGTGGTACGCAGCTGGGCACGTTCAGGTGTGCGCCAACACCACGCCCCGAAGCGGCCGCGAGCCTTCCGCGCAGACCACCGTCAGGGTGCGTCGCCGGACCAGTCCCAGCTACCCCGCTCGCCTGGGCACGGGTCGTACAGGGCCCGGCCGTCGAGCCCGAAATGCCCGATCTCGGCCACCGGCGCTACGCCGGGGCGATCAGCCACGCTCATGGCAGCCAGCCACCGCCCACGAGACACCTCACGGCAGCAGCCTGGTCACTCCGTGCTGCCCCGATCAGAACCCCTGCAGGGGTGCGAACAGAGACATCCGCCTCAACCTGGATGACGCCTGCTCACCGCCGCCAACGCGCCCATTCACAACTCCCGGCCAGGCAGTTCAGCGCGAGAGGCTGCTGCCCTGGAGCTCGTCGGCACTGCGACCATGTGGGCGATCCATGCACGTGGGTCGTGACCACTGCACGGGGACGATCGTTGCCCGGCAATGAAGAAGATCATGACCATTGCTGTGCTGGTGGCGTCCGTTCTGGGCCCGGCCGGCCAGGCACAAGCTGTCGCGCCCACGCCCGATTTTCGGGGCCAGACCGCCACAGCTGTTCTGCAGTCTGTCGATGCCGGAACCAACGTCGAGATGACGGACCTGAGCGGATCCCAGCGTCCTGTGCAATGGCCTGCTCAGTGGAAGGTGTGCACCCAGTCCCCTGCTCCGGGCGAAACCGTGACCGACAAGGTCACCCTCGGTGTGGTCAAGACGACCGAGGACTGCCCTACGGCGTAGAGCCCGACGAGGCCCAGCTGCACGTGCTGTACCAGCGCTGCCCCCACCGGCAACCAGGTGCCCCCACCGGGCCGGCAGGAGCAGGAGGGGGCGGCTGCTGCTCCCCTTCGCGGCCCCGTGTGATCCGGCACCGGTGGCGAAGTGGATCAGCTGCAAGTCCACCTCGGGCCGCACCACCGCCGAGCCGCCGGGCGGCCTGGTCCGGACCCAACGGGACGTGCCATTCGAGGAGGGCGGGCAGGTCCCGGCGGCGGGCCAACTCGGCGACCTGGCCCGGGTGGACGTCGGGGAACTCGGGGGCCCCGCCGAGGTAGGCCAGGAGGCCGGCCCGGACGAAGTGGCCGACTGCCGCAGCGGTCACCCTCGGCCGGCGCAGCAGGAGCGGTACCCCCAGGGCCTCGGTCAGCAGCCGCCACCCCGCGCCGACCGGGGTCCGCGGCCTCGACCACCGATTCAGCGGCATGACCGGTGCCCGTCGGCGGGGCGTGTCCGCCCGCCGACGGCGCAGCAGGGCGTCGGGCGCAGGCGTCGCACCGGCCGGCCTGCCGGTGCACGGACGGCCGTGGTAGAGCGCGCTTCCAGGGCGGACGGAGCGCCGGCCGTCCGTCGCGGCCCAGGGGGCATACGGACCTGGCGCCGCCGGCGTGCTGCTCGCGGCCGGGCTGCCCGGGCCGCTTCCCCGTCGCCACGCCCGCCGGGGCTGCCGCCCGAGCCGCTGTGGACGTACGACGCCGAGTCGCTGTGCCGGGTCGAGGCGGTCCGGGACGGGATCGTCGTCGTGTCGGTCGGCGACGACCGGTTCAGCCGGACCGTGGTCGGCCTCGACGCGGCCGCCGGCAAGGTGGTGTGGCGGAGCCCGAAGACCGTGGTCTTCGAGGAGAACGGGGAGGGGTTGGTCGTCCGCGAGAAGTCCTCGGTCCTCAACGCCCCGGATCCCCTGCTCGCCCTCTCCGCCGCCGACGGGCGACTGGCCGAGTACCCCGGCGAACTGGGGCGGCCCCGACTGGCCGGCCCCCGTCTGATCGCCAGGACCGACGACCGGCTGTACCTCGCCGGCTACGACGGCGACCAACGGCTCATCGCCGCCTACGCCACGGCCGGCGGTACACGGCTCTGGGCGCAGAAGACGGGACACGAGCCCTACTCACCGAACCCCGGCGTCGCCGCCGCGGGGGACGTCCTGAACTACTCCGTATCAGGAGACGTCGTGGGCGTCGGACGGGACGACGGGCGGGAACGATGGCGCATCGACCTCTACGGCCCGGGCAACCTTCGCCTCGAACCGGTCCATCCCTCTTCCCTGACCGACGGCCGCCTGTACCTCGGGGGCGGCGAGGTGCGCGCCCTGGAGGCCGCCACCGGAAAAATGGTCTGGCGCTTCGGCGCGGACCGCGTGCCGTACCCCGGCGGCCAGACCTCCTATGCGGCCGCGACGGCCGTGGACGCCATGGTGTACGTCATCGGGCTGTGTCCCGTGGACCCGCAGAACCCCAGTGCGCGCGAAGAGCTGCCGGCGCTGCGGGCCTCGGACGGAGCGCTGCAGTGGACGTACGCCATCCCGGACGGCGCCCGCTTCGACCCGCCGCCGCTCCTGCACCGGGGCATGCTCTACGTGGACACGGGCCGGCTGGCCCAGCCCCTGCTCGCCGTCGACCTCGCGACCCGCCGCCCGCCCTGGACGTACCGCAGCGGATTCAACGAGGACGGCCACATACCACTGACCACCGCCGGTTACACCGAACTCCGCATCGCCGACGACCGTCTCCACCTGTCCTGTGGGACGCACGTCCTCGCGCTCCCCGCGCAGGGGTAGCGGGGGAGCCTCAGTGGGGTTCGCACGCCGACGACGTCGCGGCCGGCGGAGTCGCGAAGCTGAAGGCCGAGGGCCAAGATCAGCACCTCGGCAACGAGGCCGGCTTCGGGGTCCGGCATGGCGGCGCCTGCGGGAGCTGGGCGACAGACTCGGCGCCGTAGCGGGACCACGGTCACGCCCCCGTACGCCTTCCCCCACAGCCCGTTCAGGCAGCACGCGTGGTGGCGCTGCCGAACACTGCATCGAAGGGGTGCGCGATGTTGGTGCGTACGAGATGGCAGGCGCCGCTGTGGTGGCGCAGGGCGTGGTCGGTGTAGTGGAGGACTTCGGCGGGGGTGAGGACCTTCATGTCGCCGAAGACGTAGTGCAGCGGGGTGGGCGCCTGGGCGGCGGTGAAGAGCAGGCCGGCCCCTGCGCATTGCCTTCCGCGAAGGAATACACCGTGATGACGACGGTCATGGTCGTGGGGCGGCGACCTGCGGTCATCCCTCGTGCGGAGGCGTGCGGAGGCGTGCGGGCGCACGATCGGGCGCGTACCGCACGGCCCGGCGCCGGGACCGCGGCGGGAGCACCGCGGTCCCGCGTCCGGCCGTCAGACGGATTCGGTCGCGAAGAGCTCCAGGTGGGCGCAGTGCGGGCAGCGGTACGCCTCGATGCGCCGCCGGGGCCTGCCCAGCCGCCTGGCACCGCCGAACAGGCCGCGTTCCAGCGGCCCGGCGATCCAGCGTGCGTACCCCCGGGCCCCCTCCCCCGCGTCCTCGACGAAACCCGGCTCCAGGCCGACACCACCGCAGTAGGTACATCTCATCGCGTCCACGGGGCGAGTGTAGAAAGCGGCCCGCGGCCACGACGCACCGCACCCGCCCACCCGGTGTGTGCCTGCCCGAGCCGTCGGCCGGGCCGGCGGCGGGTGAGGAACTTCACCGCGGGGATTGTCCTCGGGCGACGGCCCCCGTTGCTAGATTGTCCGGCGGCCGGTCCAAGGCCCCGGACGAGATGCGCCGTACCCGGTTACGCACGACGACGCGCGCGGTGCCGCACGAGCAGCGCCGTACGCTGTCCGCACCCGGGCAGCGTCCTCGTCGAACAAGATGGGCCCAACGCCATGACCGTGCCACTCACCCGCAGCCTGTACCGGACGACCGCACACGCCGCCGGGGGCCGTACCGGATCCGTCCGCACGGACGACGGACGCCTGGACCTCCGCCTCGCCCCGCCGCGCAAGAAGGTGCCCGGCACCACCAACCCCGAGCAGCTGTTCGCGGCCGGTTTCGCCGCCTGCTTCACCTCCGCGCTCGCGGAGGTCGCCGCCGAGTTCGGGGCGGACGCCTCCGCCGCGCGCGTGGCCTGCGAAGTACAGCTCGGCACCACGGACACGCCCGCGGGCTACGGCCTCGCGGTGACCCTCACCGTCAGCCTGCCCGGGTGGCGGGCGGCGGACCTCCAGCCCCTGCTGCACCGGGCCGACGCGGTCTGCCCCTACTCGCAGGCCGTACGCGGCAACGTACCGCTGACACTCCTGGCCGCCGACGACGACCCCGCCACCGATGACCGTGCCTGAGCCCGGCCCGGCGGGCCGCGTCCCGGACGGCCCCGGCATCCCCGTACCCGAGCACGGCGCCTGGCTGCGGCGCGGCATCAGCCGCGACGGCGGACCCCTCGTCGAGGACCGCGAAGTGGTGTGGCTGCAGGCCGGCCCGTACTACGCCGACAGCCGGGGCTTCGCCGGAACGACCTCCTTCGACGGCTCCCAGGTGCACTTCCACCACCTCACGGGCCAGCCCGGCGAAGACACCGGCACCCTCCGGCGGGACGGAGCGAACCTCATCGAGCAGGGCACCAACCCGGACGGCTCCACCTTCCTGGAGATCTGGACCCCGCTACCCGCCACCGACGGCGCCACCGGCTCCTGGTCCGGCCCGGACCACCACGTGGTACGCGTCGGCCACCACGTGGTGCACGTCGACTCCCACACCGGTACGTACTGGCGGCTCTAGGGCCTGCGCCACGGTCAGCGGCGGCCGCGCCGGTTCGGCGACGGCTTGCTGGTCCTGGTCGTGCTCGCCCATGACTCCATCGTCGTCCGCGCCGGCGGGCAGGTGCCAGGCCGTACGGAAGCATGGGCGCGAGCTCCGCCTAACAGGCTCACACCCTCACAGCACTGCCGCCTACCTGGGGAAACGGGGTGTGAGGCTTACAACCACCCAGTCCTCGGCCGGATCCAGCACCTCCTTCCGCAGATGGGGGACAGCGGCCGCAGGGCGCCCCGGTAGCGGGTTCTGCCGCTTGCGGATGGTGGAGGCGCGGCCGGTGCACCACCGGGAGCAGTACAAGCGGGGGCGACGGGCGGAGCCGGGCAGCGGCTGGGCGCAGACCGGGCAGTGGCCGGCTTCGATGACGGGGGCCAGGCGCTCAAGGAGCTCGTTGGCTTGGTCCTCTTCCTCCTGGTCGTACGGGATCGCGTCGGCTTGGCAGCCGGCGAGGAGTTCGGCGACGACGGTTCGCAGCACGGCCAGGTCGCGGCGGCAGGTGCCCAGGAGGCTGAGGTACTCCTCTACGGGCCAGCTGGCGAGGACGCCTGAGCGGGTGAGGTAGAGGCCCAGGGTGTCGATCCGGTAGCGGTCGGCGGTGTCGAGGAGCAGGTAGCCGATCAGCTGGTTCGCGGTCTGCTTGGACAGTCCCCGGGCGAAGGGGTGCTTGGTGCTCTTGAAGTCGAGCAGCAGGCCGTCGACCACGAGGTCGGCGTCGGCGGTGATGTTGACGCCCGGGAAGGTGGGCCCACCGGTGCAGTCCTGAGGCCGGGTGCGGGCGCGCAGCGCTTCCAGGGGGCCGGTGGCGGCCAGGTAGAGCTGGTGGACGACGTCGTCGACCATGTCCTGGTTGGGGAGCTGCAAGAGCCGGTCGAGGGTGAAACCGCCGGGGTCCTCCATCGCGGTGAGATACAGCTGGGTGTAGGTGAAGCCGTACGGGTTGCGGGCCATCACCTGGTACCAGGCGCCGGCGAGCAGCATGCGGGCCAGGTCCTCCTCCTCGTCGTGGGCGCGGTCCATCGACAACGAACGGTTGTCGAGGTCGAGGCGGTGCACGGTCTCGGCCAGCCGCGCGGCGAGCTCGTTGCCGACCGCGCGCATCCGCAGCCCCGCTCCCCGGCCGATGCCGCCGGTGAGGTCGATCCCGGCCTCCGTGGCCAGGTCCACGGGTGCGGCCGTCGTGAAGGCCAGGCGCAGGCGCTGGTCGATTGCGGTGCCGACGTTGCCGGCCTCGGTGCCGACGCCGGGCCCGGGCAGCAGAAGGTGGGCGGTTTGGTGCTGGGCGCGGAAGGACTCGCGCAGCGGCCGTGGGCCGGCTGACAGTTCGCGGTCCAGGAACCGGCGCAGCGGGGTGCGGGGACTATGCAGTCCGGTGGTGAGGCTCATCCGAAGGTCACCGCCTTGAGGAGGCACCGCCCGCAGGCGGTGGAATGGTCACGGCCGGACGCTACGAACGGGCACTGACAACGCGTCACCCACAGGAGGTAGCCGCCTGTCACCCACACGGAATCGTTCCCCCGGACGGGCGATGGGGCCCCTATGTCAGCCGCGTAGGCGGTGGTTGGGCCTGAATCCCGAGATGGTTCTGTCTGTGGGGCGTGGCGCCAAGCGGCGCCACGCACGGGCGGGTTGGTCGTTGGACTACCGGACGACAGGCGGAGCAGAAGGAGAACGGGTGGTCAGCGTCGATGTCGCCGATTCGATCAGGCGGCGGTACCGGGAAGGTGTCAGCCTCCGCGACGTGGCTGCTGAGTTCGGAGTGAGCAAGGACACCGTCCAACGCCTGATCCCCGCGGAGGAGCGTCGCAACGGGGCCATGTCAGCCAAGCAGCGCTACCGCAACCGAAGCAAAGCCCCGGACGAGACACAACTCCGCAGGGAGGTGGTACGCCTCTACCGGAGCCCCCGTGCCGCCTCCGAGGTCGCCTCGCTCCTCAACATCAGCCCGGAGATGGTGCTGGCCAGACTGCCGAAACAGCTGCGCCGCACCCCTCAGGAGACGGCCCGGCTCGTGGGGCGCCGGACGGCAAGCCGCCTTCCCACGAAGGACATCATCCGGCGCTACAAGGACGGGGCGTCCTTCCGTGAACTCGGGATCCGCTACGGAGTGCACCCCACCACGATCCAGCGCCGGGTCCCAAGGGTCCTCTGGCGACCCCGGGGTCCCGTGCCCAATCCGCACCGCGGTGCCCCCTTGGAACTGCCCGTTGAAGAGATCCGCCGCCGGTACCAGGCGGGCACCAGCATCTACCGTCTCGCGAAAGTACTTGGGGTCTCTGAGTCGACGATCCGCCGCCGTATCCCAGAGGAGCAACGCCGTGGACGCCAGCCGCAGAGGTTGCGTCCTGAGAAGAAACGCAAGAAGCGGCCGGCAGCCCCGCGCCGCTCGAAGCTGAGGATCTCTGAGGCCGAGATCCGGCGCCGCTACCTCGCGGGAGAATCGGCATCGAGCCTCGCACGAGCCGCTGGCGTCACGTGCATGACCATCGTGAGCCGCATCCCAGAAGCGGAGCGACGGACCAATGACCAGGCGAAACAGGCAAGCCGTAAGGCGCCCGGCGTCACCGGAACCGAAATCCGCAGACTGTGTGCGGAGGGCCAACGTCTGAAGCAGATCGCTGCGGCTTCCGGTCTGTCCGTCACGACCCTAAAACGGCGCCTGGCGGAGGACAGGTAGCGTCCGCTCAAATCGATGCAGCTGGTCGCGGTGGTTGGCTACGTCGGTGCGAACGCAGAACGGCTTTAGCTGGCCGTCAGGAACGCTGAGCCGACGCTGATGACGGACATGTTGGTGAGTCCGGGAACGCACTGCGGCGTGTCGGGCAGCAGCCAACCTCAGCTGTGCTCACAAGGCTTAGCTTGTCGTTTATGGTCCGGCATCGAACGCGGGTCTAACTTGTTCAGCGTTTTTCGAGTTCATCAGCTATGTGAGAGGCCGCGGGTCGATCCTGTGCTGAGCGAAAGCGGCCGTCGCGGTGCGGGGAGCAGCGGTTCGAGGCGATCCCGCAGTCGACCACGGTCACGTCCTCACACCGGACCGAACACTCAACTCCTGTCCCGGACACGGCAACCAGGGCGGATCCATCTCATTGTGTGTTAGCCGTTGTTAGGGCCAGAGGTTATGAGTGACCGTCATACCCGCAAAGGCTTCATCCTTTCCGAGGAACTTATCGCTGGTCACGGTGAAGTCCAAGATTAGCCTGCCTCTGCCTCCGCCCAGAGTTGCTGGCTCAGGGGATTTCGAGCCGGCAAGGTCCTTCATTTCGCACCAGACTGACGCGTCATATAGTGCTAGGTTTGGCCTCACGGTAACCGTTTCGTCGCCATTAAGGGTCACGTGCAATTTCAGTACGGCAGTGGCACCGTCTGTGCAAGCCCTGTATGTGACGCTAGTCGTTCGCTTGTTGTGCGTAAGGGTGATATTTTCCTTACGCTTGATTGAATTCCCATCAAACCCGTCTTTGGCGGATACGAATACATCGGCAGTGACAATGTGGACTGCCGCCGCCGCAGCGGGATCCGCCATACCTGCGAATGAGAGAGGGGTCAGCAGAACTGCGGCTGCTATGGCTTTTCCAAGTTTCATCTTCACACCTCGCGGACCTTGGCTTGCTAGGTAGTGCAGGTGCGGGGGTATGCAGAATAACCTTCTCAGCAGTGGTCCACCTTGGGCCGAGCGGCTCACAGATTGGCGCCAACCAATCCCAGCTAACCATCCTCTTGGTGGGACAGCAACCGAACATGCCGACCTCTGGCACTCTCTTTCTTACTCTGAGTGCCAGATGGAGACCCTGCGGGCTCGTACCCACTACTTGTTTGAATTTTCCCAGAGGTCGCATGATGGGGAATTTCTGGGTAGGTTTCGACGGCGTTCTGGCGTTCAGTCATTTCCTCCCCAAGCAGCGGGACTCTGCCGCGGCTGACCGCTGGACTTGGCTTGTCCTGGCCGCACACGCCCAACTCCGTCTCTCCCACCCACTCGCGCGCGACCTCCGCTGGCCGTGGGAACGACCGGCGGAACCGAACAGCAGCCCGGCGCTCCCGGCGCCGCCCAGACGGGTGCCTGACCGCGGACCGCAGCTGCAGGCGATGATGTTGGCGGGCCGCAGCAGCCACTCACAGCTGGACGTCGATGTGGTCGATGTCGGTGAACTCGACCAGGAGGCCGCTGGCCCGGCGGCCACGGTCCTTGAAGTAGATCTCCTGGAACCCCTCGGCGGCGATGGCCAGGAGCTGCTCTTCGGTGGCGCCCTGTTCCTGGGCTTCGAAGAGGCGGGCGGCGTACGCCGGCGGAAGCGCCTGGGTCAGGTGCCGCATCCGGCCGTCGTCGGTGGTGCCGGCGGCGGCGGCGGTGTAGCCAAAGCGGGCCCGGGTCTCGATGACCAGTCCGCCGGTTGTCGCGGCGGCCTTCTTTGCCTTGGCGCGGATCTGGGGCTGCCAGCGCCTGCGCACTTCGTCCGCGAGGCGGGCTGCAAGGTCCTTGCGGGGCCGCTTGAGCTTGCCAGTGACGTACCGCTCCACGGTGCGCTGCGAGACCCCCAGCGCCTCGGCCGCGGCCACGGGCTCAGTGCCCCAGGACTGCCCGGTGCTTCTCCTCGTCGCCGGACCGCCCGGGAGTGGCAAGACGACGGCCGCCGAGGTACTGCACGCCTCCCTCAGCCGTCGCGGGGGCGCGGTCCGGATTGGCAGCGACTTCTACAAGGCTGCCCACCGCGACTACCAGGCTCTGCTCGACGAAGACGTCCGGACCGCCGGGATACGGGTGCGGCCAGACACACGGCACTGGCAGGCCGAGATCGAAGCTTTCGTCCGGGCCAGGGGCCTGGACGCGGTGCTGGAAACGGCGCTGGCCGACGCGGACGAGGTCCGGGCGGTGTCAAGGGTGCACCGGGCGGCGCGCTACCGGATCGGGCTGGTGGTCTTAGCCGTATCCGAGGCGGACAGCCAAGCCGCCGTCCTGGAGCGGTTCTTCGACCCGGCAGGCCGGTACGTCGCCTGGGACAACCAGGACACCTGCGCGGCCGGACTGCTGGACGCGCTCGCGGTCATCGAGGCGGAGCACTTGGTCGACCGGGTAACCGTAGTCCGCCGGGGCCTGGAGCTCCTGTACGACAACGAGCTGACCGCCGACGGCGCGTGGGCGCGGCCGCCGGACGCGGTCGGGACCGTTCGCAGGGAGCGGTTCCTTCCGTGGAGCGCGCCGCGCACCCGCGTCTTCCGCCAGCAGCTGGTGCGCGCCGACGTACAGGTTCACGACGAACGGCTCCCGGCGGCTCGCGGTCTCGCGGGACGCCGAGCGGGCTGCAGCGGCAGCAGAACCGGTGCGCAGGATCGCGCAGCCCCTGCGCGGCCCGCCCGGGACCGGCTACCACCGCCTGTCGCAGGCCAAGCACCAGCTGCTCTATGCCGAGCTGATCGCCCCCACCTACCTGCGCCGACCCGTCGCCCGGGACAACCCGGTCGTGGTGTACCTGGTCGGCGAGCCCGGGACGGACACGCTGCAGGCGGGTTGGCTGGTCAAGCGGGCGATGCGGCCGGGCGCCATCCGGCTGGACCCGGAGAAGCTCCGGGGCGTACACCCGGACTACTACCAGCTCCTAATCGACGAGCCGCGCACCGCCGCCGAGGCAGTCTGTGCGGACTCCCGGGCATGGATGGCCCAAGCGCAGACGTATCTGCGCGGCCTCCACGCCGACATGCTCATCGACGCAGACTTCGACAGCGGCGAGGACTTCCTCGACAGCGCACGCCGAGACCAGAGGGCCGGCTACCGGGTCGAGGTGGTGGCGCTGGCCGCACGGGCGACGGACAGCCGCCAGCGCACCGCCGTCCACTACGCCCGCGCCGCCCAGCTCGACCTCCATGCCCCGTTTCCCACCGCCGCCGCGCACCAGAGCATCTTCCGAGCGGGCGCCGAGATTGTGGCGGCGGCCGAGACCAGCACGATCGTCTCGGCGGTGACCATCGTCGATCGCGGCCATCAGGCTCTTCACCGCCACCAGGCGGGTCAAAAGCCCGGGTGGGCATCGTGGGCCCTGGCAGCAGAGCGGCACCGTCTGTACAGCGAACAAGAAGCGTCCCGCTTCTTAGCCGTCGACCGCGCACTCGCTGCGGCGCTGCCGTACAGGATTCCCCACCGGCAGCCCGCAGCCGGTGCCCATGCGGTCCGGCTTGGGGCGCCGTGACCCTACTTGGCCGTCAGCTCCTTGAGCCGGGCGGCGTAGAGCATCGCGATCTCCACGACCTCGTCGGGCGTGGCCGTCTCCACGCGGTCCTGGTCCCTCAGGGCTTCTTCCCGGGCACGCTTCCACTCGGCGACTTGCGCCGGGTCCGTCCCCGGGGTGCGCAGTGCGGTCGCGATCTGTGTGTTGTACCAGTTCACGACCTCCTCCACCGCCCGGTATGCCTGCGTGGTCTCCGCGCCGGCATCGTGAGATCCGGAAGGGCCATACGACATGGTGAACCGCCTTTGAACAGGTGTTTTTGACCTGTCATTGTCCGACGGGCCGATGCTGGCGGACAACGCCAAGCCATGGGTGCCGCAGCGGGGGCGCCCTTGGCGCCTTCTGGCCCGCTTCCCTGGCTCTGGGCCTCTGGTGGCGATCAGCCGGAACGGTGAGCCTTGTTGTCGTCTCGTGCAGCTCGTACTGAGTGACCGCGTAGAAGTGGTGCAGCTGCTCCAGAGGCCCGACGCTGCCTCGGCCCTTGGACATGTTCTTGGGTGAAAGCGGCTGTCTGCTGAGGCGGCTGGTACTACGGTCGGAAGATGGTCTTGTACAGGGCCGCGTGGATGGCGTTATGGGGGTCAGGATGTTGGCGGAGTCGTTGATGGCGCTGGCTGCGGCCGGTGGTTCTGCGGTGGTGCAGGCCGCGACGACGGATGCGTGGGCCGGGTTCCGGGTCCGGCTCGCGCGGTGGTTCGGAAGGGGCAACGAGCGGCGGGAGCAGGTGCAGCTGGAGCGGCTTGACCGAACCCTGGCGGAACTCACTGCAGGCGGCGGAGCTGAACGGGAGCTCCTGGCGCGGGAGTGGCGGACCCGCTTCGAGGAGCTGCTGGAGGACCTGGACGATTCCGAACGGGAGGTGGCGGCCGCCGAGCTGGGGGATCTTCTGGAGGAGCGTGCGGGCGCGAGTGGTGTCTCGGCCCGAGCGGGCGGAGTGGCTGCCGGGCGGGACATCAGCGTGAAGGCCGAGGGTGGGTCGATCGCGGCGGCTTCCTTGCAGGGAGGGGCGTACATCGGCCACCCTCCTGTGCCGGATCCGTCCCAGGGCTGAGCGGACCGGCATACCCAAGCCCCAACGACACCGCGCCGCTAGCCGGCGGAGTGCAGGTGCATGCCGCGCAGGGCAGCGTGGCGGTGTATCGAGCTGACCATGTCACCTATCAGGCCGCTGTCCGAAGTGCGGTCTCATTACCGCATCAGGTCGGGGTGATCCCTCGCCGGGCCAGTGCGTTCCAGGACCGCGCCGAGGCACAGCGGCTGCGGGCCGAGGGGGAGGGCGGGGGGATTGCGGCGGTGTGCCAGGTCCTGCTCGGAATGGGCGGGGTCGGCAAGACACAGCTGGCCGCCGACTATGCCCGCCGTGTCTGGGAGAACGGGGAAGTCGACCTTCTCCTCTGGGTCACGGCGGCAAGCCGCCAGACAGTCATCGATGCCTATGCCCATGCCGCCGTGGATGTCCTCGCCGCCGACCCCGCCGACCCCGAACGTGCCAGCAAGGCGTTCCTGGCCTGGCTGGAACCCAAACCCGAACCACAGACGATGCGCTGGCTCATCGTCCTGGACGACGTCGCCGACCCGGGCGACCTGACCGGCCTGTGGCCACCCACCCCCGCCCACGGCCGGATCCTGCTCACCACCCGCCGCCGCGACGCAGCCTTGACCGGCCGCGGCCGCGTGGTGCCGGTAGGCCTGTTCACACCGGTCGAAGCCACGTCCTACCTCCATCACGCCCTGGCCGCGCACGGGTGCCATGAACCTGCCACGGACCTCACCGCCCTCGCGGACGACCTCGGACATCTCCCGCTTGCCCTGTCCCAGGCCGCCGCCTACCTCATCGATACCCACCTGGACGCCTCCACCTACCGCGCGCGCCTCGCCGACCGTGCCCGCCAACTACCCGAGCTGCTCCCCGAACCCGGGACTCTGCCCGACGACCAGCCGGACACCGTGGCGGCAGCCTGGTCCCTGTCGCTGGAGCGGGCTGATCAGCTCCGTCCGGTCGGCCTGGCCCGCCCGATGATCCAGCTCGCGGCCATGCTTGACCCCAACGGCATTCCCGCGAAAGTCCTGACGTGCGAACCGGCCCTTACCCACCTTGCTGCGCACCGGACCTCCCCGAGCGGCGACAGCCCCGCCGGGGCACCCTCCGCTGTCACTGCTGAGGAGGCAATCGGCACGCTGCGGGCCCTGCACCGCTTGAGCTTGGTCGACCACACTCCCGACACCCCGCACCAGGCCGTGCACGTCCATCAGCTCACCCAGCGCGCCATTCGCGACCCGCTTACCTCAGAGCAGCGCGACCGGCTCACCCGCACTGCCGCAGACGCACTGATCGCAGTGTGGCCCGAGACCGAACGCAATACCGACCTTGTACAGGCTCTCCGTGCCAACGCCACCACCCTGACCACCCATGCAGAAGACGCCCTACACCAGCCGTACGCCCATGCGGTGCTGTACCAGAATGGCCGAAGCCTCGGTAAATCCGGTCAAGTCGGCGCCGCCATTGCACACTTCCACCACCTCTTCGAGACCACCGCCCGCCACTCGGGCCCGGACCAGCTCAGCACCCTCACCGCCCGGAGCGACCTCTACTATTGGCACGGCATGGCGGGTGATGCGGCCGGGGCTGCGGAAGCATTTACCGTTCTGCTGGAGGATTACCTGCGGGTGTTGGGCCCGGACCACCCCAACACCCTCACTGCCCGGAGCAACCTCGCCCACTGGCGCGGCACCGCGGGGGATGCGGTTGGAGCCGCAGAAGCATTCACCGTTCTACTGGAGGATCAACTGCGGGTTTTGGGCCCGGACCACCCCAGAATCCTCACCAGGCGGACCAACCTCGCCCACTGGCGGCGGAAAGCCGGGTATGCGGACGGAAAATGACTTTAGCAATGGCGCCGTCCGACAGTGAGTCGATGGTTCGGTCGTCGACCACCTGCGGGGCGGGCGGTCCCCCGCCCCGCAGATGTCTACAGGGCGGGGGTGTAGGTGACGGTGTTGCCGTAGCCGGCGGCGATTTCGAACAGGCGGCTCTGCTCGTTCTGGTCGACAGCGAGTTGCCAGCGGAGCTTGGTGGCGGTCCACTCCGAGGCGTAGCGGCACAGGGCGTCGGAGGCCGGCGGCAGCCACTCGAAGGGGTCCTGGTCGGCTTTCTGCCTGTTCGAGCGTGCGGTGACGGCGACCAGGCTGCTGGCCTGCGCCTGCCCCTGAGTGACCACCACGAGCGCGGCGCCGCCCAGCGCCAAGGCGAACGGCGACCGCAGATATCTCTTCGGGCCCAACGGCGTGCTCCAGCGGCCGGTGCCGACAGCAATACCCCGGAGCCCGCAGCCGCCCGCTCGTCCGCCACGTGACGCCTGCGAGTCGCACGCTCAGACCTAAACGCCGAACCGACAGCTCAGGAAAGGAAGGCATTCATGAGCCCAACAACCCATCTTCAGCCCGTCCTGGCCTTCGACGGAGACTGCGGCTTCTGCCAGGCCGTCATCAACCAGATCTCCGCCCAGGGCCGACCGACCTTGCGCGCTGTCCCCTGGCAGTTCCTTCCCGACACCGCCACCCAACCGCATCGGGCCCGCCTGGACCATGAAGTCCTCCTGCTCCGCCACGACCAAGTGATCGCCAGCGGCGCCCAGGCCCTGGCCGTGTACATGCGCCACTCCCCCAGCCGCCGCTGCCAAATGGCCGGGGCAGCCATCCAGACCCCCCTCCT